>CAMCJC010000258.1 GCA_945875065.1 uncultured Propionibacteriaceae bacterium
GGTCATCATGTCCTTCGTATGGTCCGCGACGACCGCCTCGCCCATTGCCTTGGCGAAGGTATAGACGTCGGTCCAGCCGAGGGATCGGGCGCGCTCGGTGCCGGCGGCGACCAATTCCTGCTTGACCCATTCGAGGCGCCGACGTTCGGTGTCCTCACTGGTGGTCAGGTAGCCGGCTCGGCGGTGCAGTTTTTCGGCCTCCTTGCGCAGAGCAGTCAGACGCTCCGAGGTCCGGGATCGTGCCTCAACGAGCGACGCCATCGCCAGCGCCGACTCGGCTTCACGGGCGTAGTCAACGGCGTGCGGATGAGCCGCCTCGGGGATGGGACCGCGGCGCCGACCAGCCGTGTACGCCGTCGAGATATGGACGTAGTGAGGGATGCGCTCAAGGTTTCCCTCAGCGTCCGAACACGACTCGCGGAATCGCGCCAGCAGAGCGTCGGTGCCCAACACGTTGGTTTTGAAGGCCGAATCGATCGGCGGATCAAACGAGACATCGCCGGCGCAGTGGATCAGGATGTCAATGTCGCGCGGCAGCACCGGTACCTCGGGCAGGTCGCCCTCGATCACGTCGACGCGCGCTGCCATCAGTTCCTCCACGGAACCGGCCGCGGCCACGACCTCCTTGAAGACCGGTTTCTTGAGCAGCGAGGCGACCCGCTCGGCCGCGGAAAGCGAGCCTTTGCGTCGTACCAGGACCGCGGTGCGGGTCTTCGGGCACTCGGACAGGACCTTCCACAAGATCTGTTCCCCAATGAACCCGGTGACCCCCGTCATACCGATCTTCTTGCCCGCGAGCAGGTCCTTGATGCGCCCGGTCAGCAGCGGCGGTGTGTGAAGCCGCGTCGATTCGGCGGCGCCGAACGAAGTGCGGGGCGCGGCGGTCATCGGGTACCTCCGATTCGTTGGGGACCGGCGACCTTGATGGCTTCCGGCAGCGTGAATTTGCCCACGTACAGGGCTGTGCCGACGATCGCTCCCTCGACGCCGTCGGCGACGAGTTCACGTAGCACCTTTAGGTCGGCCAGCGAGGAGATGCCGCCGGAGGCGATGACGGCGGCGCTGGTTCGGCCGCACACCCCTCGTAGCAACTCGACATTGGGTCCAGTGAGCATCCCGTCGGAGTTGACATCCGTTACGACGAAGCGTGGGCACCCCGCCGCGGCGAGGCGGTCGACCGTCTCGATCCAGCTGCCGCCCTCCATGGTCCAGCCGCGCGCAGCGACTTTCTCGCCCTTGACGTCGAGCCCGATCGCGACCTTGTCGCCGTGCTCGGCGATCACCTTCTCGCACCACCGGGGGTTCTCCAGGGCGGCGGTTCCGATGTTGACTCGGCGGCAGCCCGTGGCCAGCGCGCGCTGAAGCGACTCGTCGTCGCGGATCCCCCCGGAGAGTTCGACGTCGATATCGAGTTTGCCGACGATGTCCTTCAGCAGGTTGGCATTGGAGCCGCGCCCGAAGGCGGCATCAAGGTCGACGAGGTGCAGCCACCCGGCCCCCTGTGCCTGCCAACGGAGCGCGGCGGTCAGCGGGTCTCCAAACTTCTTCTCGGTGCCTGCGACCCCCTGCACCAACTGAACCGCCTGCCCATCGATCACATCGACAGCAGGCAACAACTGCAATGTGTCCACGACGGGAAACCCTACCCCTTGCGGGGCCCCGGGCACAGACGCTCGTGAGGGATCAGCTGAGGACCTGCAAAACGGCCCGGATGGCGCGCTCGCCGGCCTCCAGGCTCAACGTCTCGAACTCGGGCACGTGGATGAAGCCGCACCTGGGCCTGGCCTGCGCTGGCAGCTTCGCGGCCTCGTACAGCAGGGTGTACATCAGTGCGTTGCAGACGTAGCTTCCTGCGCTGAGCGACAACTCCGCGGGAAGGCCGGCCTGTTTTACCGCCTTCATCATGGTCCGAACCGGCAAGGTCGTAAGGAACGCGACAGGACCGCCAGGAATCACCGCACCGTCCACGGGTTGGACTCCGGCGTTATCGGCGATGCGGGCGTCAGCCAGGTTCAGCGCGACCCGCTCGAACGTCACCCCCGTGGCCTTTCCCGAGACCCCGAGACTGATCACGTGCGTCGGCCTGGGGTCGGCGAACAGGTCCTGGACTCGCTTCCTGAGGCCATCGAACTCGACTGGCAGAATCGCGGTGTCCCACTCCCCTGCCAGGCGTTTCGCGAGCTCCCCCGAAGGATTCACGGTGGCGCCGCCGAACGGCTCGAAACCGGTGATCAGCACCCGGGTCATCGAACGCCCTCGCAGCAAGCACGCCGACGTGTTTTGATCATCATTCCCTCCCATTGGTTCCTAGGCGGAATCATGCCACCGGAGGTATCCCCGCGCGGGAAAGTGGGGGTGACAGAGTGTCAGCCATGCTTCCGACGTACGTGGAACAATGGCACCATGAGCCCGGAAAGTCATGTGCCGGATGAGCTAGTCGAGCGGGCGCGCGTAGCCGATCGGATTTTGGTGTTGACAGGCGCCGGAATGTCCGCGGAGTCGGGGGTGCCTACTTTCCGCGACGAGTCGGCGGGACTGTGGTCGCAATACTCGCCCGAAGCGATGGCTACCGAGCGCGGCTGGAGAGCGGACCCGCCCCTGGTGTGGGCGTGGTATCTGTGGCGAATCGGCATCGTGCAGGCCACGACCCCCAACGCCGGTCACGTCGCGCTAGGCCGGTGGCAGACCACCCAGCGGCTCGACATCGTCACCCAAAACATCGACGACCTCCATGAGCGGGGCGGTGCCATCGTCGCCTCGCATCTTCACGGGCGCCTCGACCGGTTTCACTGCATCGACTGCGGTCGCCCCGGCACACCGGATCTCAGCCCCGCCTCGACCGAGCCGAAGTTGCGGGTGCCGCCGTCGCCGTGCGGGGCGTGCGGCGGGGATCTCCGCCCGAGCATCGTGTTCTTCGAGGAGATGCTGCGCGCCGAGGACATCGACAACGCGGTCGAGAGCGCATCGGCTGCGGATCTGACGCTGGTGGTCGGCACCTCATCGGTGGTCTACCCGGCGGCGCTCGCGCGCAGCCATGGCAGTTTCGTCGTCGAGATCAACCCGAACCCGACCGGGCTGGCCTGTGACTTGAAATGGCAGACCACCGCAGCCACCGGGCTGCCAGCGCTGGTGACGCGGCTGGGGTTCTAGTTCCCCAGGCTCTGCCGCAGCCAGTTGCGAAGCAGCGCGGCTCCGGCTGCTCCGGACTTCTCGGGGTGGAACTGAGTGGAGGCGACGTTGTCTCGCTCGATAGCCGCGACGAACGGCACCTCGTGGGTCGCGAGGGTCACCGCAGCACAAGCGGGTGAGGTCAAGGCGGCGTAGCTGTGAACGAAGTAGAACCTCTCGTGGTGCACACCCCTAAAGAGCACGCTGTCCTCGGGAGCAGCGACGGTGTTCCAGCCCATGTGGGGCAGCCGCGCGGCCGGGAGGGCCTCAATGATCCCCGGGTAGAGTCCGATACCTTCGGCTTGGATGCCGTGCTCGATGCCGGAGGCGAACAGCACCTGGTGGCCAACGCAGATCCCCAGCAGGGGACGGCCCGCCGCGGCCCAGTCTCGAATCAACTCGTTCCCTCCGGCCGCGCGCAACCCGGCCATGCACGCTGCGAACGCGCCGACGCCTGGCACTACGAGCGCGTCGCAGCGACGCAGCTTCGTGTGGTCAGCGGTCACTACGACATCGGCGTGGGCGCCAAGAGCGCGCGCCGCTGAGTGGAGGTTGCCCGACCCATAGTCAAGCAACCCGACCCGCTTCAGAGCGCGCCCTTGGTCGACGGGACTCCAGTGACGCGCTCGTCGAAGGCGATGGCCTCGCGCAGGGCGCGGGCGAGCGCCTTGAATTGGGCCTCGACGATGTGGTGTGGGTCACGGCCCGCGAGAAGCCTAAGGTGGATGCACAGGCCGGCGTGGAACCCGAGCGACTCGACCACGTGGTAGGTCATGGAACCGGCATATGGCACCCCGCTACCGCCGATGCGGGCATAGACTTGTGCCTCGGGCTCGCCGGAGCACACTACGTACGGCCGGCCGGCAACATCGACGACGCACTGTGCGAGGGCTTCGTCAAGCGGCACGACGGCATCGCCGAAGCGCCGGATCCCGCGCTTGTCTCCCAACGCCTCGCCGATCGCTTGGCCGAGGACGATCGCGGTGTCCTCTACGACGTGGTGGCCGTCGATGTGAACGTCGCCGACGGCCTGAACGTCCACATCGATCAGGGAATGCCGGGCCAGGGCCGTGAGCATGTGATCGTAGAACCCGACCCCGGTGGAAATATTCGAGGTGCCCGTCCCGTCTAGGTTGACGCTGACGGTGATGTTCGACTCGTTAGTTTCGCGGATCTTGGTGGCGGTGCGGGTCATCGGAGGCCTCCGTTAATTTCGATCAGGGCTTGGCGCAAGGCTGCCATTT
>CAMCJC010000259.1 GCA_945875065.1 uncultured Propionibacteriaceae bacterium
CACGGCGTGGCCGCCGGGCTGCCCATCCACCCCGATATCGAGGGCCTCCTGTCGGAGGGTCTCGACTACGTGGTGGTTGCGGCCCCGACGATGTACCACGAGGAGATCGGTCGGAAGATCGCGGAGGCGGGCGTTCACGCTCTCATCGAGAAGCCCCTAGCGAAGACGGTCGAGGCTGCCCAGACCCTGGTCAAGGTCTTCGCTGATAAGGGGCTCATCGGGGCGGTTGGGCACATTGAGCGCTACAACCCTGCCCTTCAGGAGCTTCGTCGGCGCCTCGAGGCCGGCGAGCTCGGCGACCTGTACCAGATCACGACGCGCCGGCAGGGGCCGTTCCCGGCCCGCATCGCCGACGTCGGCGTCATCAAGGATCTGGCCAGTCACGACATCGATTTGACGGCGTGGGTGACGCAGCGGGGCTACGAACTGGTAGCGGCGCGCACCATGTTCAAGGCTGGCCGCGAGTACGAGGACATGGTCTCGGCCACCTGCCAGCTATCGGGCGGGCTGATGAGCAACCACCTCGTCAACTGGCTGACCCCCACCAAGGAGCGCCTGACTATCGTCACCGGCGAGAAGGGCATGTTCGTTGCGGACACGCTCACCGCCGACTTGACGTTCTACGCCAACGGGCGCGTCGAGACGACGTGGGACGACATCGCGCAGTTCCGAGGAGTCACCGAGGGCGACGTCACCCGCTACGCGATCTCGAAGCCGGAGCCGCTCCGCACCGAGCACGAGGCGTTCCGCGACGCCGTCCTCGGCAAGTCGGCGGACATCGTCACGCTGGAGCAGGGCGCGCAGGTCGTGCGGGTCTGCGAGGCGATGATCGAATCGGCCGCGGCCAACCATTTCGTCGACCTTCGCTGAGGCAAAAGCATTCAGGTGCCGGTTCCCCTGTTAGGGGCCGGCACCTGAATCTTGCTCTGGATCAGAGAGCGTTGCGCAGGGCAGTGGCCGGGGCGAACTTCGCGACGCGGCGTGCCGGAATGGTCATGGCCTCGCCGGTGGCTGGGTTGCGGCCCTCTCGGGCGGTGCGCTGGCTGGTGGTGGCGGTGAAGACGCCGGGCAGCTGCACCTTCTTGTCGGCGACGAGTGCCTCGGTGATAACGGTGCCGAAGGCATCGAGGGCGGCCTCGGCCTGGGCGTTGGTGAGGCCGGCCTTGGCGGCAATAGCCTGGATCAGTTCGCGCTTGGTCATTGATTGTCTCCTTAAGTCAAGCGAGTTCTACAACATCGTTCGCAATCTGCCCGGCTGTGTCAAGCGTTGTGGCCTAGAAACGCCCGTTTTATAGGCTTTTGGACATATGTATGGCGAGGTTCACCACGTTGCGACGCCTCGACCCATTCCCCGATACGTCCACCCCGCATCCTGCCAAAGGTGAGGGTCGAGGGCGTTTCTTCCGTCAATAATGACCGGATGGTTGACGTGACTTTTTAGCGTGGCGGGATCGAGGTCGAGGAACTGACGCCATGGGGTTAGGAGCATGACGACGTCGGCGCCGGCGACCGCGTCCTCAACGCTTTCGCGGACGTCAAGTCCGGTTTGGCGGCGTCTTAGCTCGGCGGTGGCGGCCGGATCGACGACGCGGACCACCGCACCGCGAGAGCTCAGGCGGCGGGCGATGTCGAGGGCTGGGGAGTCCCGGAGGTCGTCGGTATCGGGCTTGAACGTGACGCCGAGGACAGCGACGGTGCGGCCGGCGAGGTTTCCGCCGACCGAGTCCTCGGCGAGGAAGACGGCGTGGCTGCGGCGGCGCAGGTTGATGGCGTCGACCTCGCGGAGGAATGTGAGGGCCCCGTCGACGCCGAGTTCGCCGGCGCGCGCCATGAAGGCGCGGATGTCCTTGGGGAGGCAGCCGCCGCCGAAGCCGATGCCGGCCTGGAGGAACTGGGCGCCGATGCGTTCGTCGAAGCCGATGGCTTCGGCGAGACGGGTGACGTCGCCGCCGGTGACTTCGCACAGCTCCGCCATCGCGTTGATGAACGAGATCTTGGTGGCGAGAAACGAGTTGGCCGCGACCTTCACCAGCTCTGACGTGGGGTAGTTGGCGACCACCAATGGGGTGCCGGCGTCCAGGATGGTGGCGTAGCAGTTGTCTAGGATGGCTTTGGCGACCTCGCCGGTCGCGCGGTCCTCCGGCAGGCCGTAGACGATGCGGTCCGGGTGCAGGGTGTCGTTTACGGCGTGCCCCTCGCGGAGAAACTCGGGATTCCAGGCCAGCAGGAGGTCCTTGCCGCTGGCGGTCAGGACCGCGGCGAGCCGCTCGGCCGTCCCGACCGGCACCGTCGACTTTCCCGCCACCAGCACCGGCCGCTCGCCGGCAGGGGCAGCGTGCTCGACGATTGTGCGGACTGCGGCGTCGACGTAGCGCATGTCGGCCCCGAGCCGCCCGGCCAACTGCGGGGTTCCCACCCCGATGAAGATCAGCTCCCGATCCGCCAGCAGCGCCGGATCCGTCGTGAACCGGAGCCGCTCAGCTTCGACGCAGCGCCGCAGCACCTCCGGAAACCCGGGCTCATGGAACGGCGCCTCGCCTCGAGCCAGTAGCGAGACCTTGGCCTCGTCGACATCGACGCCAACGACGTCATGCCCGATCTCAGCCATACAAGCCGCATGCACGGCCCCCAGGTACCCGCAACCAACCACAGCGATCCGCATGCCGGAAGGTTAGCAATTGCATTGTCGCCACCTTCGTGGCGGCACCGAGAGCGTCACCGGTGGGCTCCGGTGTCTGCGCGTCAGACCGATGACCCGCCCCGCTGCGCGGAGCGAGGCTGGGTCATCGGTTCTCGGAACCGGTACAACTGGGTCGCGACGACTACGACTCGGTTACTGGGTGACCCGGTTCCTCGGGACACGATGCTTCGGGCCAGGAGGGTGGGTCCTCAAGTATCGACAGCACGGCCCCGATACTCGGATTCTCAGCCTCTGTCGCAGCTACCAGTATCAGGCAGCCCTGGACGCGGGCCAGGGGGCAGGGTCGGCTTGGGTGGATGAAGCGTGGGCGTCGGTGACTCGCTGGGAACTGGGACGCTGGCGGGGGACGAAGGGACGGCCGTCGGAGGCGACGTGGGGACGCTCGAACTGGAGGGCGACGGCGGGGAGATCGCCGGCGTCGGAGTGCTCGTCACGGGTGAACTGGGTCCGGGCAATGCTGTTGGTGATGGTGGCACGGGGCCGGTCGGTGTCGGCAGCTGTGTGGACGTAGGAGTGGGGAGTGAACTGGGTGGCGCGGTGACGCTCGGTGGAACCTGGGAACTTGGTCCCATCGACGGGGAACGAGAAGCAGATGGTTGCGGACCCGGGCTGGGCGGCACGGTTGGAGTCTTGGACGGGATTGGGGCTGGCCCTGTGCTGGGTGGTGCGGTCGGCAGTGGGTCCGGAGTGCCAGACGGGTCAGCCGTCGGTAGAGGAGCCGGGGTTCGCGTGGGAGCGGGGGTCGGAGGAACCCGGGTTTGGCTCGGGTGTGGGGACGGAGAAGCAGTGGGGCTGATGAGACCCACCTCAACGTCAGGACGTCCTTCGGTAGGCATTCCCGGGGTCGAGTCACAGTTGTCCCCGATCCCGTCTTCGTCATAGTCGGTCTGCCCGTAGTTGTACGTCTCTGGACAGTTATCGCGAGAGTATGGAGTGGTGTCTCCGTCGTTTGTAATCATGACCTTGGCTTGAGTTGATGCGGAGTTCCCGCTGGAGTCAGTTACCTTGAGCGTGATCTCACCGACGTACTCCTGCTCCCAGGTGTACTCCAGTGTAGGCTCGGTAGCTGTTCGATCGATCTCGCCGTCGCCGTTGAGATCCCATTCGTACGTTGTGAGCTTGCCGGCAGTGGAATAAGAGCCTCTGGCGCTGAGTTCCACGGGGGAGCCGGTGGCTCGCACATGAGGTCCTTGGATCCATGCGCTGATAGCACGGGGGTCGAATGGCAAGGGCTGATCATCGGATGGAGTAATTGAACCCTCGGACGGTGGATGAGCAACAGACGGTACGCCGATTTCATCGATTAATGCCTGAGCCATCTCCTGGTGGCCGGAAATGTTTGGATGATACCATTCCATCAAGTCCCAGGATGTGTGGGACTCGGTGTTGCCCCCATCCCCGGTCTTCCCTTCGGTTTCTAGGAACTCATTGATCCAGCGCTTGTCGTTCTTGTTTCTTGCGAACGCGTCGGTTTCGTGTCCCTTGAAGCGCTCGCGAATAGAGTCGACGAAGAACACTTTTCGCGCCGGCAGTAGGGGAATAGGTCGGGGTTCAAGCCACTTCTCGACCGCCGCGCGCTGGCGCTGCGCGTACTCCTCCGCAATCTCCCGCATTTCCTTGCCAGGCTCGATGTACGCTTTCGAGTCCTTGAGGTATAGCGCCCATTTAACGAGATGTCGTTGTGTTTGGTGGTTTTCTGGGGTGTT
>CAMCJC010000260.1 GCA_945875065.1 uncultured Propionibacteriaceae bacterium
GATGTCGCTGAGATCGACCTGCGGGTCGACGCCCTGGGTGTACAGGTTCAGGGCGAGGGTGATCAGGTCGACATTGCCGGTGCGCTCGCCGTGCCCGAACAGGCACCCCTCGAGGCGGTCGGCACCGGCCATCTGCCCGAGCTCGGCGGCGGCGACGGCGGTGCCGCGGTCGTTGTGGGGGTGGAGCGAGACCGCGACGAAGTCGCGATCTTTGACATGGCGGCAGAAGTACTCGATCTGGTCGGCGTACGTGTTGGGTGTGGAGCGTTCGACTGTGGCTGGCAGGTTGAAGATGATTTCGCGGTCCGCGGAGGGCTGCCAGATCTCGGCTACCCGGTTACAGACCTCGACGGCGAAGTCGGTCGGGGTCTGGGTGAAGATCTCGGGGCTGTACTGGTAGCCGAACTCGACGTCTCCGAGGTACTGCTCGGCGTATTTGATTACGAGTTCGGTGCCGCGCCGCGCCAGGTCGATGCACTCTTGTTCGCTCATCCTGAACACGACTCTACGGAACAGCTCCGCGGTCGCGTTGTACAGGTGGATGGTGGCTCGATGGGCTCCAACGAGAGACTCGGCGGTACGGGAGATGAGGTCCTCGCGGGCCTGGGTCAAAACGGAGATAGTGACATCGTCGGGGACGTGGCCGCCGGTGATCAGTTGGCGTACGAAGTCGAAGTCGGTCCGGGAGGCTGACGGGAACCCGACTTCGATCTCCTTGTAGCCGAGGGAGACGAGCAACTCGAACATCCGCAGCTTGCGATTGGGTGTCATCGGGTCGATTAGGGCCTGGTTACCGTCGCGCAGGTCGGTGGACAACCAGCGGGGCGCCTTGATGATGCGGCGTGTCGGCCAGGTGCGGTCGGGCACGTCTACGGGCTCAAAGGCGCGGTACCGGTGCACCGGCATGGTGGTGGGGTTCTGGACGGGCTTGGGCTGGATTCGCATAGCGTTCACTCCTTGCGGGGCTTTGCCGGCACACGAAAACTCCGCAGCGAGGAGGCTGGCGTCAGGTCAGAACGGAGCCTCGCTGCGGCACCGAAGGAGCTGGGAGCGCTGTGCCACGGGAGGCAGCCTACTGGGTCGGCCAGGGCCGTTCAAGCACATCTCAAGTTTCCGGCTGTCAACTGCCCCGGTTGTCGGCCTGCGTGCGCAGAGGCGCCGACCGCGCTGTGCCCTTCCGCTCTCAGGTGGACTACTTGCCTGCTCCCGCCGTCAGACCCCCAATGAGTCGCTTCTCGATGATGCCGAACAGGATGATTACCGGCACGATGGCGATCAAGGCAACCGCGAAGAGGTACTGCCAGTCCTGCACGTAGAGGCCGAGGAAGCGAGGCATGGAGACCGTCAGCGGCTGTAGCGCGTTGTCGTTGACCAGCACGAGGGCGGCCGCGTATTCATTCCAGGCGTTGACGAACACGAAGATGATAGCCGTCACAATGCCTGGCCACACGAGTGGCAGCGAGATGCGGGTCATCGTCTGGAACCGGCCCAGGCCGTCAATCAGAGCCGCCTCGTCGATTTCCTTCGGTACCGTGGCGAAGAAGGCCTGCATCATCCACACCGCGAACGACAGATTGAACGCCGCGTTGATGAGGATCAGAGCGCCCCAAACCGCGACACCCTTCCAACCAGAGAACTCGCGGAACAAGCCGACGGCGAGCACGGTCGGCTGCAGCATCTGTGTGCAGAGCACTAGGAACAGGAACACCATGCGTCCCGGGAACCGGAACCGCGCGACGTAGTACGCGGCCGGGGTCGCGACGAACAGCACCAGCACCGTCGCCCCGACCGCGATCACCACCGTCGCGAGCAGTGACGATGCCGGGTTGACCTCGGAAGCCCACACGCTCAGGTAGTTGTCGAAGCGCGGCACCTCAGGGAAATAGGCGGGCGGAATGTCCGTCACCTCCAGCCGCGTCTTGAGCGAGGTGATGAACATGAGCGCATACGGGAACCCGAAGAACGCGACGATCGCGATCGATCCGAGCGCGATCAGCCACGGGCTCGGCTTGTGATCGATACCGCCTTGGTTCTTGCGCCTGGCCATCACTGGACCTCCTTGGTGGGCTTGGCGACGAGCAGGTAGATGGCGATGATCGCCAGGCAGAACAGGAAGTTCATCACCGAAAGTGCTGACGCGATGCCCGGCCCCAACTTCAGCTGGTATTCGTACATCAGCGTCGTCGTGATATGGCCAGTGTGGTAGCCGGGCGTCTCCTGCAGCACGCGCAGAATCGGCAGCGAGTTGAACACGTTGATGATGTTGATCAGCGCCGCCGTGGCGATCGCCGGACGCAGCAGGGGCAGCACGATGTGCCAGTAGCGTTGCCAGCGGCCGGCACCGTCCATGTGCGCTGCTTCAAGAACGTCGCTCGGCACCGACTGGAGCCCAGCCAGGATCGTGTACGTGGTGAACGGCAGCGACACGTACACCGCGACGAAGACCGAGACCCAGAACGAACTCGTCGGATCCTTCGTCCACGCCGCCGCGGTCTGCAAGATTCCCGTATCGACGAGCAGCCGGTTGAACAGCCCAACCTCCTGCTGCAACCCGTAGCGGAACACCGTCGCAGTCAGCACCACTGAACAGGCCCACGGGAGGATGATGAACAGGCGCAGCAGCTTGCGGCCTCTAAACGGCAGGTTCAGGAACTGCGCCAGCAGCAGCGACAGCACGACCGTCACGGCGCAGACGACCACCACCCACACGATCGTGTTGATGATGATCTGCTGAATCGGGACGCTCGGGAAGTCCAGTGCGCCCTTGCCTGCACCGAAGTAGTTGTCGAAGCCAACTGGGTCCGTGCCCTTTTGAATGCCCTTGTTGTTGAACTTGTAGAACGACGTCTGGATCATCAGGATCGTCGGATAAATCACGACCGCCGCTATCAGCAACAGCGTGGGCGTCAGCCACGGCAGCGACCTGACGAACTCGCGACGCCGCTCGCCGCGTTTGATTGTCTGGGACACCATCATCCTCTTCTCGAACGGGGTGGCCGGCCGAACCGGCCGCCCCGCCAGGTGTTACGAGTTAGCAGCGACCTGCGCCTGGATCTCCTTCAACAGAGCCCCAGGCTCCTGCTCACCGACCTTGTAAGCGCTCGCCTGGAGGGCGCCCTGCAGCGAGTCCCACTGCGGGTTCCCGACCGGCTGGAACTTCACGTACGACAACGCTTCGAGGAACTTCTTCTGATACTCGTCGCCCTCGGTCTTCGCTTTCTCGATCATCGTCTTGGTGACGGGAAGCAGCGAAGTCCCCTTGTACCAGCCCTCGTACATAGCGTCGGAGTACATCAGATCGAGGAACGCGGACGTTGCCTGCTTGCGCCCGGCGTCCTTGTTGTTGAACGCGACGATGAAATCGGTCACACCCGTCGCTACCGCCTCTCCGCTCTTCGACGGCACCGGCGCCAGCGCGACCTTAGCCCCCTTAGACGTCGAATCGGTGACGACCTGGCCGTGGCCGACCATCATGCCGAGCTTGCCGGCCCCCATGAGGTCGGTCATCTCCTGGCGATCGGAGTTCAGCTTCTCCTGCGTGTACCCGGCCTCGTGCATCTTCTTGATCTGGGTGAAACCCTCGACCGCGGCGGGAGTATCGGCATTCAGCTTCTCGCCGTCCACCCAGCTACCACCGGCACCCCACAGCCACAGCGACGACTCTACCTGGGCCTCCTCGGAGCCCAGCGGCAGGCCGTAGGCCTTGACTCCGTCGCCCAGCGCTACGAGTTTCTTGGCGGCTTCCTCCAGTTCAGCCCACGTCTTCGGCGGCTCCGCGATGCCTGCCTTGGCGAACAGGTCGGTGTTGTAGACCATCATGCGCGACGAGGCGATATCCGGCACCGCCCACTGCTTGCCGTCCGCGCCCTTTCCATTGGCTAGCAGAGCCGGCTCGATGTTGGCCAGGGTCTCGGGAGAGAGCACCTCGTCCATCGGATACAGCAGGCTGGCCTCTGCGGAGGATGCGAACGCGTTGTCGTTGAGGATGTCGGGAAGGTCGTCGGCTTGGATGCGGGCCTGGACCTTCTGCGAGAAGTCATCCCAGCCCTCGATCTGAAGCTTCACCTCGACCTTCGGGTAGGTCTTGTTGAACTCGGCGATCAGCTTTTCCCAGTCCGCCTTGGACGTGTCCGAGTACGACGGGGCGAGGATACTGATGCTCGTAGTCAGGCTCGCGGGGTCCTGCTTCTCGGCGGCGCTGGAGGCACCACCACTCGCTCCCCCGCCGCCGCAGCCCGTCAGGGCCAGGGCTCCAGCCGCGACCACCGCCCCCAGCTTGATGAGACGCTTCACGCGCTTTCCTTTCTCCCAACGCAACCGCCGTGGTTGCTGCTGGCGATCCTATGAAGCCTGCGATGTTAACGCGAGCACGGGGGCCAGGATGTGATCGGAATGTTATCCT
>CAMCJC010000261.1 GCA_945875065.1 uncultured Propionibacteriaceae bacterium
CCCGAAGCAGCCACAGCGCTACCAGGAGCACCCCAAGCCCGAACAGGCGCACCGCAGCCGGCCACAGCAGTGCGGTAACGCCGGTCGCGGCCAGCCAGGCGGTCGCCGCGACGAGGGTGGGGACAGCCCGGCGGCCCATCGTCAACTGCGCCAGCTCGGCGCGCTCGGCCGCAATCGTGACGACGATGAACCCGGAAAGCAGCGGGATGACCGTGGGAACGTCGCGGACGATGAGGAGTCCCGCTCCGGCGGCCGCCAGCAACACCCCCACGACCTGAGCCGCGACCAGGGGCAGAGGGGCCCTGCGGTAGAGGGCGGCCAGCACAATGACGAACGCGAGCGCCCCGTCGAACAGGAGCAGCAAACCGACCCGGGGTGCGGCCCCAGAGATGGCGACGAGGCCGCCGAGACCAAGCAAGATCGGGGCTGCGTAGGCCAGCGGGTGGCGCAGCGCCTGAGCCCGTTCCAAAGCGATGAGGGTGCCCATGAACCCGAGGACCATCAGCGGGCCATGCAATTCCCCGATGCGGCCGCTCGCGACCGGAGCCCAGACGCCGAGGCGCACTAAAGCAGCGTCCAGTCCGACAATCAGGCTGACGCCTGCCAGGGCGATCAGCAGGACGCGAGGCGAGATACCGCTAGGTGCGGTCAAGTCAGTTAACGCGCTCGAGCTTGAGCTTCCAGGCGTCCGGCCCCTCCTGAACATAGGAGACTGCGATCGCCTCGCCGAATAGCTGCTTGATCTGGTCGAGCAGCGGCAGCGGGTTGTGCGGGGCGACCAGAACGAACGCACCGCCTACCTGGAGGGAGCTGACGACGCCGAGGATCGCGGCGTGGCGGATGGCGTGCGGGATGACGGTGGCGTCGAGTTCGGGCAGACCGGCGTCGTGCTCACTACAGCCGCAGGAATGCTTCTCGGTGATCGGGAGTTCAGTCATAGCGACACTTTACGATACATTGTCCCCTGACAACTGCGACGTGGTTTCGCGATTGCTTCTGGGCCAGGGCCGGACAGCACCAAGGTAGGCTTTTCTCCTTCCGCACGGTTAGGAGAACCATGCCCGTGGTCCACACGGCCCTCACGGCCGAGCCGCTCGACCGTGACCGCCTCGAAGCCCTCGTGGCAACCACGTCCGTCGGCGCTACGGTTACCTTCGTCGGGCTCGTCCGCAACCACGACGACGAGGCCACGGGCGAAGTGATCCGCCTCGACTACACCTGCCACCCCGACGCCGACCGGTTGCTAGCCGAGGTGGCCGCCGCCACCGTCGCAGAGCACGACCGAATCGGCGAGGTCGCCGTGGCTGTCGAGCATCGAGTCGGCTCCCTGAGCGTCGGCGAGGCAGCGATCGTCGTGGTGGCGGCGGCCGCGCATCGCGGCCAGGCGTTCGCGGTGTGCGAGTCGCTGGTGGACCGGATCAAGGCCGAGGTGCCGATCTGGAAGCACCAATTCGAGGCCTCTGGCCGGGTGACGTGGTCAAACCTGGGGCTGCCCCAGTGACCCTCACCGACCGCTTCGGCCGGGTCCACAGGGACCTGCGGATTTCGCTGACCGATCACTGTAACCTGCGCTGTACCTACTGCATGCCCGCCGACGGTGTTCCGTGGCTGCCGCGCAACACCCTCCTGACCCCGCCGGAGTTGATGCGGATCGTCCGCGTCGCCGTCGGCCTCGGCATCGAGGAGGTGCGCTTGACCGGCGGTGAGCCGCTGCTGCGCCCAGACTGCGTAGATATCATCGCCACCATCGCCTCGGTAACGCCCCGCCCCGAGATCTCTATCACCACCAATGGCATCGGGCTCGCCCGCCTCGCCGAGCCACTGCGCCGCGCCGGGCTCGCCCGGATCAACGTCTCCCTGGACACCCTGAAACCTGATCGCTTCCACGCCCTAACCCGCCGCAACCGCCTGGCCGATGTCCTCGACGGCCTGCAGGCCGCGGCCGCCGCCGGCCTGGCCCCGGTGAAGCTGAACGCCCTCCAGCTGCGCGGCGTCAACGACGACGAGGCCCCCGACCTGCTGGCTTATTCCATCGACCACGGCTACGAACTGCGATTCATCGAACAGATGCCGCTCGACAACGGCCATGCCTGGCGGCGCGAAGAGATGGTTACCGCCGACGAAATCCAGGCCCGACTCGCTCGCCACTTCGAACTCGCCCCGCTACCCGAACGCGGCACCGCCCCTGCCGAACGTTTCTTAGTCGACGGCGGACCCGCCACCGTCGGCATCATCGCCTCGGTCACTCGACCTTTCTGCGGCACCTGCGACCGCCTCCGCCTCACCGCGGACGGGCAACTCCGCAATTGCCTGTTCGCGACCGGAGAGTCCGACCTTCGTACCCCCCTGCGGGAAGGCGCGGACGACCTCGAGCTGGAGCGGATCTTTCACACGTGTTTGGGGGGCAAGCAGCCGGGACACGGCATCAACGATCCCGGCTTTCTCCAACCCGCGCGCCCCATGAACGCCATTGGCGGCTAGCCGCCAACTAGACTGCCTTCGACCATCCAACTGAGGAGCATCGTGAAACGCCTGGCTTCCGGCCTCGCCGTGCTCGCGCTCGCCGCCTGCACGACGCCCGCCCCCGCCACGGCCTCTACCCTGACGATCTTTGCCGCAAACTCCCTCAAAGACGTCTTTCCTCGAATCGGCGCCGAGTTCGTAAAAATCCGGCCGGGAGTGACCTTCCGCTGGAGCTTCCTCGGCTCGTCGGACCTCGCGACCCAGATCAACGAGGGAGCCGATGTCGACGTGTTCGCCTCCGCCGACGAAAAGCAGATGTCGGTCGTCACTGAGACCGGGCGCGCCACCCGGTCCCGCGTGTTCGCGACCAACACCCTGACCGTCATCACGCCCCCGAACAACCCTGCTGGCATCGGCTCGCTCTCCGACCTCAACCGCCCGGATATCAAGGAGGCCATCTGTCAAGAGACCGTGCCCTGCGGTGCCGCGACCAGGAAGCTCGCCGAATCCACTGGCCTTACGCTCACCCCGGCTTCCGAGGAATCCAAGGTAGGCGACGTCCTGACCAAGGTCGCCGCTGGCGAGGCCGATGCGGGATTGGTCTACGTCACCGACGCCATGGCGGCAGCCGACACCGTGCATTCCGTACCTACCCCCGAGGCCGCCGCGATAGTCAATCGTTACCCGATCGCAGTAACGGATGCCTCCCACGACCCCGAGCTGGCCCAAGCGTTCGCCGACTTCGTCCTGTCTGAAACGGGTCAGAGCCTGCTGCGCGAAGCGGGATTCGGCGCCGCCTCGTGAGCCTGCCCCGCTGGATCGCTGCGCCGGCGATCGTCGGCCTCCTCATCGTGGCGCTGCCGCTGTTTGGCCTGCTCAGCCGCGTCGATTGGCCTGGCCTGTGGGGGCTGCTGACGTCGCAGTCTTCGTTGGATGCCCTGCGGCTTAGCCTCCTCACCGCCACCACCAGCACGGCGCTGTGCCTAGTCTTCGGAGTGCCACTCGCCCTACTCATGGCTCGCCAACGCCTGAGGTGGCTCCGCCCGGTGGTCCTGCTACCCCTGGTTCTACCGCCGGTCGTCGGCGGCCTCTCCCTGCTGTACACGTTCGGCCGCCGCGGCCTCATCGGCAAACACCTGGAAGCATTCGGCATCACAATTCCCTTCACGACTGTCGCAGTGCTCCTCGCCCAGACGTTCGTGGCGCTACCGTTCCTCGTTATGGGTTTGGAGGGCGCCCTGCGAACTGCGGGCACGAGCTACGAACGGGTCGCTGCCACCCTCGGCGCCTCCCCCACCCGGGTCCTGCTCACGGTTACTCTCCCCCAGGTGTGGCCTGGCCTCGTCTCGGGCACGGTTCTCAGTTTCGCCCGGGCCCTGGGCGAGTTCGGTGCGACACTGACCTTCGCGGGGTCGATCCAAGGTGTAACGCGCACCCTCCCGCTCGAGATCTACCTGCAGCGCGAGACCGATCCAAGGGCCGCCGTCGCACTGTCACTCGTGCTGGTGGTATTCGCAGCCATCGTGATGGCCATCGCCTACGGGAGGCGACGATGACCGGCCTGTCCTGGGAGGGGACGTTCGCCGCCCGTGGTCACACGAGCCACCTACGGGTTCTCCCCGGTTCCGTCGCCGCCGTCGTCGGCCCCAACGGTGCCGGGAAATCGACCCTTCTAGAGCTACTGTGCGGCCAGCTGACCCCTGACAGCGGGTCGCTGGTTCTGGACGGTAGCACGCTCGTTGGGCACGGCAGGCCCGTGCCAACCCACCGCCGTCGAATCGTGCTTCTTGGACAACAGCCGCTGCTGTTCCCACACCTGACTGTGTTGGCCAACGCAGCGTACGGTCCAAGGTCACGGGGAGTTCGCCGTCGCGAGGCCGAGGCCGAGGCATGCTACCTGCTGCGTCAGCTCGAAGCCGACGAACTGGT
>CAMCJC010000262.1 GCA_945875065.1 uncultured Propionibacteriaceae bacterium
GCACAGTCCGAAGATCTCAAGATTGTGGCCAGCGTCGGTGAACCCGTGCTGGGAGGCTACTTCGTTCGCCCAGGATTCGACGGCCTCACCCGCGATCTCAACGGCCTTGCCGCAACTGCGGCACACCAGATGGTGGTGGTGCGTGCTTGAACACATCCGGTAGGCGGACTCGCCTTCAGGGGTACGAACGACATCCAGGTCACCCTTCTCGCTCATAGCCTGCAGGGCGCGATACACCGTAGCGAGCCCGACCTTGTCGCCGAGGAGTTTCAAGTCGGCATGGATCTGCGATGCGGTGCGGAACTCCTCGGTATTGGCCAGCAGGGCCCGCACTGCGGCTCGTTGCCAGGTGTTTCGCGTGCTAGTGCTCGTCATAGTGGTCTCCGTGGGCGGCGTAGCGGCGTCCAGCTACCACCTCGTCGAGATGATCGCCGTGCTGAACGACCGTCACCCTACCCGATCGAGGCTTGTTAGGAAGCTGGATGTGCGGATGTTCTCCGTGGTCCGGGACGAATGGCGCCTCCCGCCTCCGGCGATTCAGCGCCGAGCTAAGCGCGGTTGCTACCCCGAGCATCGCGATGGCCGTGACGACAATCGTCGCTCCCGTTGCCGTGTTCCAGTAGTACGAACCAACGGTGCCGGTAGCAGCGGCCAGTAGACCGATTCCCATCGCACCGAACAGAGCAGCCTTGAAGCTGATGAACAGCTGTTGGGAGGCGGCGACGGGAATGACCATGAGCGCGGAGATCAGCAGCAGGCCAACAGTGCGCATCGAGATGGTGACGGTGACCGCAGCCAGCGCAACCATGATGAGGTTCAGCCAGCGCACCTTCACTCCGGCGACGCGGGCGAAGTTCTCGTCGGCGCAGAGGGCGAAGAGCCGAGGGAGCATGCCGATCGTGAACGCCAGGATGACCACGGCGAGGCCGCCGATCACCCACAGATCCTCCTTGGCAACTGAAGTGAGGGCGCCGAACAGGTAGGCGGAAAGGCCGGCGGGTCCCTGGCCGGCAACGCCAGCCATCATGACCCCGGAGGCGATGCCGCCGTAGAAAAGGACTGCGAGCCCGAGGTCGCCGGAAGTTCTCCCGCTCTGTCTCAAAAGCTCTACGACGACTGCTCCGACGACGCACGTGATGACGGCCACGGGCAGGGGTGCGGTCCCGGTGAGCAGGGCCAGGCCCACCCCCATGATTGCGACGTGGCCGAGTCCGTCGCCGAGGAGGGAGAGGCGGCGCTGGACGATGAACATTCCGATGGCCGGCGCGGCTAGGCCGCTGACGACCGCCGCGAGCAGGGCACGCTGCATGAACGGGTACTGGAAGAAGTTCATGAGACGCCTCCGAAGGGGTCTTGGAGTCCGGTCACGGGGGCTGGGTCAGCGGTAAGAGGGCTGGCCGACGGTGGATCGACGTGCGTGACGATGCGGCCGTCGCACAAGCGCACCGTGCGGTCGAGCACCTCGGCTAGGGCCTCGGTCTCGTGGAGCACCAGGGCTAGTCCCAGGCCCGCGTCGCGCTGGTCGCGCAGAATCTTGGCTAGGGCCGCCTGGCTTTCCAGATCCACTCCAGCCAGTGGCTCGTCCATCACCAACAGTTCGGGCTCTGTAGCCAACGCTCGCGCAACAAGGACGCGTTGCTTCTGGCCGCCGGACAGGTGCGCGAAGCTCCAACCGGCCCGCTGGGACAGACCCACCGTGGCTAGGCATTGGTCGACCACCTCACGGTCATAACGCCGGGGCCAGGCGAACCAGCGGTGGTGAGCGAGCCGCCCGGAGGCAACGATCTCGCGGACGGTGGCGTTGGCGACGCTAACGCTGGCGTGTTGAGGTACGTAGCCGACGCGTCGCCAGCTACGGAACTTGCGCAGCGGGGTACCGAAGAGGTTCAGCTGGCCCTCTTGGAACGGAACCAGCCCCACCAGGGTGCGCAGCAGAGTCGACTTGCCGGACCCGTTGGGTCCGAGGACGGCGACGGCTTCGCCGGCGTCGACGCGGATGCTGACGTCGCGTAGGATCGGCAAACCGCCGAGGGCGACGTAGAGTCCCTCGGCGGTCAGCAGCGTTTGTGGGTTAGGAACAGGCATTCGCTTCCTGGAGCGTCTTCAGGTTGGCCCGCATCACCGACGGGTAGTCGGTTCCGCTGGAGTCCTTCGTGATGCCCTCGATGGGGTCGAGGACCGCAGTCTTGAGTCCGAGGTCGCCGGCGATGGACTTCGCCACATCGGGCGAGGTTAGGGTCTCGAAGAAGATGGTACTAACGCCGTGTTCCTTGGCCTCGTCTTGCACCTCGGTGATCCGCTCCGGAGACGGCTGCTCGTTGGGCGACAAACCGGAGATGCCGACCTGCTTTAGGCCGTACCGGTCGGTCAGATAGCCAAAGGCTGCGTGCGTGGTGACGATCGCCTTGATCTTGCAGTTTCCCAGGCCTGTTTTGAACTCGTCGTCCAGGGCGGTGAACTCCTCGCCCGCGGTCTTCGCGTTCGCCGCATAGGTGTCCTTGTTCGCCGCGTCGGCCTCGCCGAGGCTGGCGGCGATTGCCTCGGCCGACTTGGCCATCAGCGTCGGATCCAGCCAGTAATGCGGGTCGGTGGTGCCGTGATCGTGTTCTCCCTTCTCGCCCTCGGCATGTTTCTCGTCTTCGGCATGCTTCTCGCCCTCTTCAGCCTCGTCATGATGCTCCTCGGCAGCAGGGTGCAGGGAGATCACCGTGGCAAGATCCAGCTTGTGCTTGGCCGAGGAGGCTTCGATGGCCTTATCCACGGCGGGCTGAAAACCCTTGAGGTAGACCACCAGGTCGGCTTCCTCAAGGATCGCGATCTGCGAGGGGGTGAGCTCTAGGTCGTGCGGTTCGCTGCCGGGGGTGGTCAGGTTGGTCACGGAGACCTTGTCGCCCCCGACCTTGGCGGTGGCGTACTCAATCGGGTAGAAGGCGACGGCCACCTTGGGGCCGCCCGCCTTGGCGCTTGAATCGGCGGCGGGAGGCGCGGATGAGCAGGCGGTCAGCCCGAGTGCTGTCGCAGCTGCAATGGCGAGAACGCGATACTTCATGAGAATCACTATCACAGGGGTCGAACTTGGATGCAAACCTGCTTAGGCTTGCCTGATGTTAGCCATCTTCCGCTTCGCAAACATGGATCGCGGCCTTCGAACTCAGTTATCGGCCCTGGCAGCCCGGTGGCGTGGTCTGGAGGGCTGCCAGAGCGTCGAGCTGGCCGGGAATGTCGACGATCCGAGACTCTGGGTCCTAGTGAGCAGCTGGCGCGACATCGGGAGCTACCGGCGAGCGCTGAGTGCCGTAAAACTGGACTTCATGCCCGTGCTTCTGCAGGCGATCGACGAGCCTTCGGCGTACCTGGGCGACAGGGAGTTCGAGGGTGCCCGTGAATTCGCGCCGGAAGCCCTAGACTTCCCCTAAGTTCAGCGCCGAAACTATCTTTGGAGGATCCATGCCCACTCGCATCGCCATGCGTGCCGCGTCCGTTGCGCTGCTCGTCCAGGCTCCCGCCGATGGCATGCCCGAGGTCGTGCACTGGGGCGCCGACGGTGGCGAGGTGTCGGAAGCGCAGTTCGATGCCTTGTCAGCCGGAGCCGCCTGGATGGTCAGCGGCAACGCCCTTGATGTCGGGTTGCGGCTCGGGATCGTCCCCGAGGCTCGATACGGCTGGTCCGGGACACCGGGTCTGATTGGGTCGCGGGACGGTCAGGCGTGGAGCCCGGCCTGGACGACGCGCCAAGTGCGCGTCGACGGCGAGGTTGTCGACGGGTTCGTCGCCAAGGGGGCCGCGCGCGCCGAGTTCGATCTCGTCGCCGAGGCGGCCCGGCTTGAGGCCAAGCTCACCCTCGAACTCCTGCCGAGCGGCCTGGTTCGCGCCCAGGCGGAAATTACCAACCGCGGGTCCGCGGCTTTCGACCTGACGGAATTGACCCTGCGTCTGCCGGTACCGGGGCGAGCACGTGAGTTGCTTGACTACTCCGGTCGTTGGGCGGCAGAGCGCATGCCGCAGCGCCTGCCGCTGGCAGTTGGGTCTCATCGGCGCGAAGGTCGGCACGGCCGCACCGGCGCGGATGCCGCCTATGTCCTCAGCGTCGGTGAGTCCGGGTTCGGCTATGCCTCTGGCGAGGTGTGGGGCTGTCACGTCGCCTGGAGCGGCAACCATATCCACATCGCCGAACGAGACTTCGTTGGGGCCCAGATGATCGGTGGCGGCGAGTTGCTGCTGCCAGGGGAGGGAACCCTCGCCCCCGGGGCGAGCTATTGCTCGCCCAAGGTGTACTTCAACCATGCCCTCGGGCTGGACGCCCAGGCGGCGCGGTTCCACACGCACCTGCGCTCGCTGCCCGTCGCGCCCGATCCCGAC
>CAMCJC010000263.1 GCA_945875065.1 uncultured Propionibacteriaceae bacterium
GGAGAGTTCCTGGAGGAGCGGATCGAGGACGACGGCCTGTCCCAGGGGCAGGTCGCGGAGTTGCTGGGATGCAGCCAACCGAGGGAGGGCGAGCTGATAGTGGACGTGTGACCATCACGCACGACGTCGCCCAGCGTCTCGAGCGCGTCGTCGGTATCCCGCGCGCACCTGGCTCAAGTACGAAGAGCAGTATCGCTCCGACCCGGCCCGCCTCTCGCAGGGGTCGGCGTAGCCAGGTGTCTCAGGAGTACGGGTGATCTCTGTCCCGCACAAAACGCATCCGCTGACACTGCGGCGCGTTAGGGTGCCGGATGACTGTTGCTCAATCAGGAGAGCGGATGTCCAGGAGCCGTCGCCTGGCCGCTTCGCGGGAGGTTCCCCGATGAAAGCCCTGCGAGGCGGGCTGCTTGGGCTGGCGATCTTTCAAGGTCTGTCGACGTTGGTCGGCATGGTGGAGCTGCTCCTCGCGCCGCAGTGGTTTGCGCCGATGCTTCGGGGAACGCCGTTTGCCGAGCTGACGTGGCTGGCGGCGCTGTTGCTCGGGGTGGTCGTCGGCGGGTGGCAGTGGGCGGCAGTCGTCGTACACGTGCGGTTTCGCAAGCGGCTCCCCGCCGCACACACGGTCGCCGGGGTCGTCATGCTCGGCTGGATCGCTGGCGAATGCCTCGTCCTCGACTCGTTCCAATGGATGCATGCGCTGTGGGGCGGGATCGGCGCCATCCAGCTGGTGCTGGTCATCGCGTACCTGGGAGCCTTCATGCCTGAGACCTCAGGTTCATAGCTGGCCGACGCTGAGTTGGCGCGTTTGAAGCCGGGCGACTGTGGCCGCTCCATCGCGTCAAATGCTTGGGCGTCCTGAGGCGAGTGCTATCGTGCTATCTATCGGTGAGGAGGCGGGTAATGCCCAACATATTGGTTCGCGGTCTCTCAGATGCTGCCGTCGCTCGTCTCGATGCGGAGGCGGAAGCGCTCGGGCTATCCAGAAACGAGCTACTGCGCCGAAGGCTCGAAGGTGGAGGAGAAGCGCCCGTGGTTGCCACACTGACCGATGAAGACTGGGCTCGGTCGGCTGAGGTGTTCCAGGATCTGGCCAATCCTGAGATCATGGACCAGGCGTGGCGGTGACCAGTTGGCTGATCGACAAGTCAGCCTATGTGAGGCTCTACAGCGGCAAGGCCGCAGCTAGGGAGCTGTGGGACAGCAGGATCGTCCGTGGCCTGGTGCACCTATCGACGATGACCAGACTTGAGTTGGGGTTCTCAGTTCGGTCCGGTCAGGAAGGTCGCAAGGGCTTTCAAACACCGCCGGTGCGGCTGATGCCCATTCAATATCTGACGCCGCGGATGGAGGACCGGGCATTCGAGGTCCAAATGCTGCTAGCCGACCGCGGCCAGCATCGGGTCCCGTCGAGCGCCGACCTGCTGATCGCGGCCACCGCCGAACTGGCGGGGCTGACCCTGTTGGCCGTTGATAAGGACTTTGAGCTGATCGCGGCCGTCACGGGGCAGCCGGTCGAGAATCTGGAAGAGCGGTGACCGAGGAAATCTACCTAGCCGGAGGATGCCTGTGGGGAGTGCAGGCGTTCGTCTCCACGTTGCCAGGCGTGAGCGAAACCGAGGCCGGGCGCGCCAACGGAACCAGCCCACGCTTGGACGGCCCGTACGACGGCTACGCCGAGTGCGTTCGTACCCGCTTCGACCCGAGCGTCGTCTCGGTGCCGCGCCTAGTCGAGTACCTATTTGAGATCATCGACCCGTACAGCGTCAACCATCAGGGGCCGGACATAGGGGAGAAGTACCGCACCGGCGTGTACTCGCGTGACCCGGCACACCTGGCCGAGGCGCGGGCGTTCCTGGCGGCCTGCGACGACGCCCACCGGATCGCCGTCGAGGTCCTGCCATTGATCAACTACGTTCGCAGCGCCGACGAGCACCAGCACCACCTGGCCCGCTGCCCCGACGACCCCTGCCACATCCCGCGCGACTTGTTGACGAAGTACAGCTGGGCCGATAAGTCGACAAACCGTACAAGTCGCCGCTAGTGGTCCCGGAAAGGGTTGCCGAGTGGGACCAGCGGCAAACCGTGCTGCCGCCTCGCTCGAACCGATCGTTACGCCAGAAGGCCCGAGGGTGAACGACGGCGATCGGCAACCTCCTCTCGGCCGCGATGCCCGGTAGTGGTGATTCGCTCGCTGGTTGCGGCGCACGAACGCGATGCAATCGTCGATTGGGTGGCCGATCGGGGGCGGTCTATCCGCACCATGATCTAGAGCATCAAGCACACCGTCGACCGGGAACGCGCAGCCGAGGCCTTCGCAGACTTCTCCGGCCTTGGCGTCATGCGCCCAGTCTGGGAGTAGTCGCGCCCTAACTTCCGGATCGCGACGCGGTGTCATACTATAAGCCATGCGTTGATGGTGACGCGTGGAGCTCTGGAGGAAACATGGCTGGTAAAGGTGGGGTTCTGCGCCGGATTTCGGGATTGCCACGCACGTTCGTGATGGGTGCGGCCTCGCTCATCCTGGCGGTGGCGCTCGGATTCGGGCTCGGGGCGTGGCTCATCCCGAAACTGATGTCGCCGAGCAAGACCAGCGACACTCTCGTCGTTGCCGCTCTAGCCCGGGAGGAGAAGGTGGTGCTCCTAAGCCTCGGTGTGCAAGGCATCGTCTCCGAGGAGGTCAACACCAAGGTCCTCGGCTTCACGCTCCCGGCCAGCGAGCGCATCCAGTTCATCCAATACTCGTACGAGGCACAGCTCGGAGTTGACGGCAAGGGAGTGAAGGTCGAGAAGACTGGCGACCACGCCTACCGCGTTACGCTCCCCGAGTTCTCGTTCCTCGGGCATGACAAGGAACAGTTCAAGGTGGCCGTCGAGAAGGAGGGCGACCTCAGTTGGATGACACCGAAGGTCGATACGGCAAGCCTCATCACCAAAGTTCTCGGCGACGGTGCCCGTGCCGAGCAACTGGCCGGCAACCGTGAACTGCTGCAGGAACAGGCGGAGAGGTTCTACGGCGGCATCATCACCAGCGTTGACTCGGAGGCGAAGGTCGAGATGGCCTACGCCCCGGTGTGAACTGCTGGAGGCGCGGTGCAACGCGTCATAAGCGGTGGTCTACAAGGCATTCTGGCTTAACGTGTGACACGTTGTCCTGTTTGTCGACATTTCCCTGGGTGGGGTTAACAACGGTTGTGACACTTGTCGGCTCAGTGTCGCGTTCAGACAACCCTGGATGATGCCCTTGCGGGCGATTTGTCCGCCGTTCGGCCGGCTTGGTTCTGTCCGTTTCTGAGCGCTTGTGAGGCGTATATCCCCGAAATGTGGGGGCGAGAGCGGTTGCGAGGCTTTCTGGTCCGACCAGAAACGGGCGGATGCGGGCGCCAACAGCCGGTTGTTACGTTGTTTCGGCAAGACGGCGTCGCTGTCGGGCCGCGGTAATAAGGCGGTCAGAGACGCGGCGTCAGGACCGACAGCAAGACCGATCTCCCGTAAGGAGTATCCATGTCAACCGAACGTCACTTGAAGCGCCGCAGCTTCCTCGGAGCCGGCGGTGTAGCAACCGCTGCCGCCCTCGGGGCCGGCGCCTTCAGCCTCTCCGCGCCGGCCGCCCACGCCGATGGGCTGCAGGTCGTCGAGAACGAAGTCAACGGCCGACTCCACTACTACCGCTTCTCCACTCCCTCGGTCGCCTGGAACCCGGGCGTCAACGTCCTGGTCCCCGACAACTACGACCCCAACAAGCGCTACCCCGTGCTGTACGCGCTGCATGGAGGTTTGGGGGACTTCAGGGAGTTCCACATGAATCACGGGATCGTCGAGAAGACGTCCGGCCGTGAGTTGATCGTGGTCATGCCCGACGGCGGCCCGATCGGCTGGTACTGCAACCCGGTCAGCTCCAACGTTGGTCCCCGCAACTGGGAGACCTTCCACATGAGCGAGCTGATCCCCTGGGTGGATGCCAACTATCCGACGCATGCCGAGTATGCGGGTCGCGCGGTCACCGGGTTCTCCATGGGCGGCTTCGGCGCCCTGAAATACACGGCCAAGTACTACGGCCACTTCGCCTCCGTCAGTTCCCATTCGGGGCCGGCGAGCCTGAGACGTGACTTCCAGATTGTGGCTCAGTACATCAACCAGACATCCAAGATCACGCTGGCCGGTGGATCCATCTATGGAGACCCGTGGAACGAAGACCTGGTTTCGGCAGACAATCCAGTCGAGAACATCGAGAGTTACCGCAACAAGCGGATCTTCATGGTGGCGGGACCAGACCGGTCGTCGCTGTTCAACGGTGTCCCTGATCTCCCCAAACTGCCCTTGGGAGATTTCTGGAACGCCGTGCAAG
>CAMCJC010000264.1 GCA_945875065.1 uncultured Propionibacteriaceae bacterium
CGACACTGGCTTCGAATACCTCCCTGTAGAAGTCAAGGGCGCTTTTTGGGTCGTCGAGCGCGAGGAATGGTGTGATCGTTGAGTATCCGTTGGGGCGGCCGTTCGTGGTGTGGGTGCCGTTGCCGCTGGCACTGGGCGAGGCGATGGCCGGGCCGCGCCTCGACGAGGCAGTACCGGTTTTCGAGGCTTGGGTTGCCATCAAGGTTGGGCAGATTGACGACGAGGGGCGGCTTGCGAATCGCATGGCCGAGCTGGCGATGACCGACGCGTCCTTGACGTCGGTCTCAGGACTCGCCGGGGCTCTGGCCGTCTCGGAACGCACGCTGCACCGGCTGGCGACGAAATACGTCGGACTGTCCCCATACCACATGATTCGACGCCGCCGGTTGCAGGAGGCAGCCGAAGCGGTGCGGCAGCACCCGGAAGAACCACTGGCCGATGCCGCGGCCCGATTCGGCTTCGCCGACCAGGCGCACCTGGCACGGGAGGCCAGACAGATGCTGGGCTTTTCACTCAGCGACTACCGGCGGGAGTTGGAATAGATACGCGGCTCGGCCAGGTGTTTCAGTCCTGCGACACGCGGCACTAGGCTCCTCGCCATGGCGCGAAAGCAACCACCGATCCAGCAGGCTCCGCCGGCGCAGCGGATCCGGCTCAGGTACGCCCGGCGCGGCCCGGTGCGCTTCACATCCAGTCGCGACTTCGGTCGGATCCTGGAGCGGGCGATCCGGCGAGCCGCAATCCCGATGGCCTATTCCTCGGGCTTCACGCCGCACCCCCGCATCTCCTACGCGAATGCCGCGCCGACTTCCGCCGCCAGCGAGGCCGAATACGTTGAACTGGCGCTCGCCCGCCGCTGCGACCCCGCCAAGGTCGTCGTGGCCCTGAACAACGTCCTCCCACACGGATTCGTGGTGCTTGACGCCGCCGAGGCCCGACCGGACTCCCTCGCTGACCTGCTCCAGGCCTCCGACTGGGAGATCAACCTTGACGACACGGCCTCTGGTCTTTTAGCCGAAGCCTGCGCGAGCCTGCTGGCCGCTGAAGAGGCCGAGGTTGAGCGCATGACCAAGAACGGGATGCGCACCTTTGACGTGCGCGGTGCGGTCCTCGATATCCGGGCGGCGGGCGAGGGCCGCATTGAGTTGCGCCTTAAGCATCTGACCCCGCTGGTCAGGCCCGACGATGTCATGGCTGTCCTGCGCCGGCTCGCCCCCGACCTGCCAGCAGGGCCGGCGCTCTTGACCCGCCTGAGGCAAGGCCCGCTGGGGGCCGACGGCATCGAAGATCCGCTCCGCGGCGAACCTGTGGAACAATAGCCCCAGGTCACGCACCGCCGGTGCTGCCGTGAGAAGGCCGGAGGCTGAGAACCGCGACGAGGAAATCGACCGCGGCGCGCCCCGTGTCGGGGCCCGCGTCCGAAGGAGTCTTCGATTGACACTTGTGAACGAAAATACTGAAGCGCTGCCTGACCGGCCGCGTGTGCACCAGCTCGCGAAGGTTCTAGGCCTAACCAGCAAGGAACTACTCGCCGAACTCGCCGAACACGGTCTTACGATCAAGAGCGCGTCGGCCATCGTCCCAGCGGACGCCGTCGAGGCCGCTCTGGCGCGCCGTAACCCGCAGCCCGATGAGACCGCACAGCCGCCCGTCGTCGAGGAACCGCAGCCGCCCCTGATTGAGGAGCCCGTGAAGCGGCGACGTCGCGCCGCCTCCCGTCCCGCCGGCCCGCCCGTCGAGGTCGAGGCCGCCGCCCAGAGGCCGGTGACGACCATCGCCGCCCCTACGGCAGAAGACGAGCTGGCTAAGCCCGCCTCGGAGCCCGAGAAACCTCGTCGCCGCCGTGCGACGCGTCCCGCCGGCGGTCCCGTAGTGGTTTCCGAATCTTCCCAAGACGCCACTACCGCGGCGGCCGTCGAGCCGGCCGTGGATGGCGTTGAGGAACCCAAGGCGGACAAGCCGCGCCGTCGCCGCGCCACGCGCGCAGCCGGCAGCCCGGTTGAGGTTGCCCCGCCTCAGCCCGAGTCCGTAGAAGGCTCTGAGGAGCAGCCCGAGCCGGAGGCCGACGAAAAGCCGCGGGGTCGTCGTCGCCGTGGCACACGAGGGCGAGGGCGCGGAGCCGAGGAGCAGCCCGAGTTGACCACCGAGGAGTCGGAGGCCACAGACGAGGCCGAGGACGGCATCGCGGCCGCGCTGCGCATGGCCGAGGAGGCCGCCAAGAGCCGCCGCGCCACCATCAAGGATCCGTTCGCCGTCACCGCGGAGGGGCGCACCGAAACCCTCGCGAAACTCGCCGACGCCATCGCCGACGAAGGCGGCCAGGACGAGCCCGAGGAGGACGCGGAGGCTGCCGAAGACGAGCGACCCGAACGTCGCCGCCGCAGGCGCGGTGGGCGCCGTCGTCGTCGTGGCCCCGAGCCAGGTGATGACGAGGCCGCGGAGGAGGCTTCCGACGAGCAGGAAGAGGCCGCACCGGAGGAGAGCGACGAGCAGGAACCGGAGGACGAGGAAGAGACCGGCACGCGTCGCCGTCGCCGTCGTCGCCGTCGCTCGTCGGACTCGAAGTCCAGCACCGACGATGAGGTGACCGGTATCGAGGGCTCCACCCGCATGGAGGCCAAGCGGCAGCGTCGCAAGGAAAACAGGGCTGCCGGGCGTCGGCGCGCCCCGATCTTGAGCGAGGCCGAGTTCCTCGCCCGCCGCGAGTCCGTGGACCGTCACATGGTGATTCGGCAGCGCGAAGATTACACGCAACTCGCCGTGCTCGAGGACAGCATCCTTGTCGAGCACTACGTCGACCGTGCTTCTGCGACTTCGCTGATCGGCAACGTCTATCTGGGCCGCATCCAGAACGTGCTGCCGAGCATGGAGGCGGCGTTCATCGACATCGGGCGCGGCCGCAACGCCGTCCTGTATGCCGGTGAGGTGGATTGGGACCACTTCGGCGTCACCGCCGAGGACCGGAAGGTCGAGAAGGTCTTCAAGTCCGGGCAGACGGTCCTCGTGCAGGTGACGAAGGACCCGGTCGGCGCGAAGGGCGCCCGCCTCACCGGGCACATCTCCCTACCCGGCCGCTACATCGTTTACTCGCCGGGTGGCCACCTGTCGGGAATCTCGCGGAAGCTGCCCGACACGGAGCGGTCGCGCCTGCGTCAGATCCTGAGCGAACTGATCTCCGACGACGAATCGGTGATCGTCCGCACGGCCGCCGAGGGGGTGTCCGCGGAGGAACTCGTGCGCGACGTCAACCGGCTGAAGGCGCAGTGGGAGGTAATCGAGAAGAAGGTCGCGGCCGGCAAGGCCCCCGAGGCCTTGTACTCCGAACCCGACCTCACTTTGAGGATCGTTCGCGACCTGTTCACCGAGGACTTTGGCAAGCTCACGGTCCAGGGCGACGACGCGTTCGAGGCAATCTCGGCCTACGTCGGGCATATCGCCCCGCACCTAGCTGAACGCATTGAGCGGTTCGAACCGGGCGATGACGAGGGCGACCTGTTCGCCAAGTACCGGATCGACGAGCAGATCGCCAAGGCCCTCGACCGCAAGGTGTTTCTGCCCTCTGGCGGTTCGCTCGTGATCGACCGAACCGAGGCCATGACCGTCATCGACGTCAATACCGGCCGGTTCACCGGTTCAGGCGGCAACCTGGAGGCCACCGTCACCAGCAACAACCTGGAGGCGGCCGAGGAGATCGTGCGCCAGTTGCGGCTCCGCGACCTCGGCGGCATCGTCGTCATCGACTTCATCGACATGGTGCTGCCGAGCAACCGAGAGCTGTTGCTGCGCCGCCTAGTCGAGTGTCTGGGACGCGACCGGACCCGCCACCAGGTGGCTGAGGTCACCAGCCTCGGATTGGTGCAGTTGACCCGTAAGCGGATCGGCACCGGCCTGGCCGAGGCATTCACTGAGGAGTGCGAGCACTGCCACGGAGCCGGCTACCTGCGGTTCGAGGACCCGGTCGACTCGCAGGCCCCGGCCGACGGTGGGGAGCGCAAGTCTGGCGGTCGCCGCCGCAAGAAGGGATGAACAACCGTGGGGTTTGACCCTGCGGGTAGGCGCCAAGTAGAGTTGCCCCCCGGTGCTCGCGGGCTGCGGCGTGTCCGCATGGCCGAGCACTAAACTCCTGAACCCCTGGGATCGGGAGGGTTTAAGACGTGAGAAACCAAGAAGGTAGGTCAGGCGTGTACGCGATCGTGCGCAGTGGCGGACGCCAGCACAAGGTGGCTGTTGGCGACATCCTCGACATCGACCTGGTGGGCGAAGGCGTCGGCGAGACCGTCAACCTGCAGCCGCTGCTGCTGGTCGACGGCGACAAGATCACCTCTGATGCCAAGGG
>CAMCJC010000265.1 GCA_945875065.1 uncultured Propionibacteriaceae bacterium
CGACCAGCGCACGGGCGTCCTTCCCTTCCTCACGCAGGGCGACGCCGACGTTAATTGACCAAACCGCCACAGCCAGGCACACGATAATCGACCCGACACTGGGGCGGCTGAGCGCCCACCAGGCGGTGACAAGGATCACGGCGAAGAGAGTCAGGGGCAGCGGGATCGGGACGCCGCCCACCTCCTGGTTGGACAACACCCAGGACGCTACCTGGGCGCCAGCGGCCAATCCCAGCAACGTGATTCGAAGGCTGCGCATAGTAAGAAACTAGTGCCGCAAGGGTCACACGAGAGCGGATGGGTATCCGCCCTCATCGTTCGCCGAACAAGGGGTGCCGCCTGTCATGGCTGGCGCCGCTCTCGACGCTGCGCGCTAGGGCCCAAGGAGGGCCAATGGCACGACGGCTACACCGTCGGCACGGCGGTAGGCCCGCGTTCCCGTGGTGACGACGACGAGGTCCACCACGTCGTCGGGAAGCTTGTCTCGCAGCCACAGCAAGTGTTTGACATCCGCATCGCCGACGGCGGCGGCCAGCTTGACCTCGACGCCGACCACTCGCCCCGCGTTGTCTTCGACCACCAGGTCCACCTCGCGATCGCCGTTGCCGGTGCGCAGATGCCCCACGCGTGCCCCGGCGACCTGCGCCGCCACCCGCACCGACAACGTGGCCAAGGACTCGAACAACCGTCCCGCCATCGCGGCGCCCACCGGTCGGCCAAGAGCGGAGGCCGACAGGTTGAGCAGCCTGGCCGCGAGGGCGGGATCGGCCAGTTGATGCTTAGGCGCCTGCTGTAGGCGCGTCATCGGGTTTCGACTGTGGCTCCAGCCGGGAACTGGATCCAGCAGCCAGAGCTTGGTCAACAATTCCCGATAAGCGATGGTGGTGGTCTTCGCGGGCTGACGCCCATCCCCGGCCGTAGTCAGGTCCAGCAGTTTCGAGTATGCCGTCGTTGTGGAGGATGCCGACGCATAAGCCGCCAGCCACCTCGTGAGCCCCACCGGGTGTCGAAGCGTGACCCCCAACTCGGCCACATCGCGATCCACCACGCGCTGCAGGTAGGCGTTCAGCATGGACTCGCGCAGAGCCTCAGGGCGGGTCCTAATACCCGGAAAGCCACTGGCGGTGATTTCTTGGAAGTACCGGGCCGCCGACCAATCGGTCGCCCCTGCCAGGCGCCCCGCATCACCCGTCAGCAGGCCGCGCAGGGAGACGCTGGGCTCGACGACTCCGCGCTCGAAGAGGGCCATCGGGCGCATGCGCAACGAGAGGATCCGCCCCGCACCACTATGGGTATCCACGCCCGCCCGCGGCCAGGCACTGCCAGTGAGTAGGAATCTGCCAGGCGCCGCGCCCGCGTCCACCTGGCGCCGCACCAAATCCCAAACGGGCAGGAACCGCTGCCACTCGTCGATCACCAAGGTTCCAGGCGGGGCATCACGGAACTGGGGGTCGGCTCGCAGCAGGTCCAGCTCGTCGGAGTAGTCGAGCTGCCAGGCGGCCTGCGCACGCCGCATCGCGGTGGCCGTCTTCCCGACGCCTTTCGCCCCGTCGATCGCCACTGCGGGAGCCATTGCGAGGAGGGAGTCCAGCTCCTTGTCAGCGGCTCTTGGCAGGTACGTCATGTCCACAGGCTACCTCTAACCGAGGACTTACACTACCTTTAACCGAATACTTACGCTACCTTTAGCAGACTCTCTAGCCAGGTTCCGCAAACCCCCATAGAGGAACTCTTCACCACGGCCGGACCCCTAGCCCCCAAGCATGGCAAGGGCCGACGGCTTCACGAGCGGGCAGCCCACAGCGCGGAGACCGCCATCTATCGGCGTTGCTTCAGCGGGTTCACAAGCGGGCAGCCCGTGAGGCGTTGCCCCCATTAGCGGCATCGGGTTCACCCACCTAGCCCCAACCCGTGCGGCGCCATATGACGGACTGGATTGACGCCAAATGCCGGGTTAGAATGGCGCCACATGGCGGATCGGCCATGTGGATATCCCTTCGACAAGGGGGAATGTGTGAGCGGCAAGTATCGCCCACGTGTCGTCGACGCAATCGTCAAGGACGTGCTCAGCTACTCCGGTGGGGTTCTCCTTGAGGGGGTTCGAGCCTGCGGAAAAACCATGACGGGGCGACAGCACTGCGTCTCAGAGGTGGCCCTCGACGCGGGTACCCCGCAGATCCAGGCGGCGCTGGAGCTCGACCCGGCGTTGCTGCTGGCGGGCCAGGCGCCTCGGCTCGTCGACGAATGGCAGATCTCGCCGGCGCTGTGGAACGCGGTGAGGCGCGAGATTGACGATCGGCGGCTGCCTGGCCAGTTCATCCTCACAGGCTCGTCGGTGCCCGCCGAGGATGCGACCCGCCACTCTGGCGCGCACCGGATCTCCCGGATTCGGATGCGGCCGATGACGCTCTTCGAACGGGGCCTAGGCAGCGGAAGTGTTTCGCTTGCCAGCTTGTTCGACAAGGCTCAGCCTGAGCCGCTGCTCGACTCTGGCACCACGGTGCCGGAGGTGCTTGACCAACTGGCTCACGGCGGCTGGCCAGGCGATCTGGAACTGTCCACCTCGCAGGCTCAGCGTCACTTGCGCGACTACGTCGACGACGTCGTAGCCGACGTGGGAAGGCTCGACGGCGAGCCGCGCCGCGACCCGATCCGCATGCACGCGGTGATGCGTTCCCTGGCCCGCCATGTCGCCACCGAAGCCTCGCATGCCACTATCGCCCGCGACGTCGTCGCGGCGTCGGTCTCAGCGGAGACCGTGGTGGCCTACGTCGCGGCGTTGAAGCGACTCTTCATCGTCGAGGAACAACCCGCTTGGGCGCCACACATTCGCTCGCGCTACGCGGTGCGCTCCTCGCCGAAGCTGCATTTCGTCGACCCCGCACTGGCCGCAGCGGCGACGGCGATCTCGGCGGGGAGCCTCATGCAGGACCTGGAGACCGCCGGGCTGTGGTTCGAGTCGATGGCGACTCAGCACCTCAAGGTATTCGCCGAACCGCTGGGCGGCCGGGTCTACCACTACCGGGACAAGGGCGGACGCGAGGCCGACGCCATCGTCGCGCTGGATGACGGCCGCTGGGCCGCATTCGAGGTGAAGCTTGGCCAACGCCAGATCCCGGCCGCACAATCGACGCTGGCCGCCTTCGTCGCCGACATTGACACCACGCGCACCCAACCCCCCGTGTTTCGCGCGGTGCTCACTGCCGACGGGCCCACAATGAAACTGCCCGACGCAACCCTCACCTTTCCGCTCAGAGCGCTGGCACCCTAACCGCCGGGTCGGCCGATCGCCGTGTTCCATACCTCCACCCCACATGCTCACATCGTGTCAGATGCAACCCTGAAGCGATTCATCCGCTGGCGTCTCCAGTGGAACGACCTTGCCGTCCAAGTCGCCTGGGCTTATGCCCGGCCGCTCTCTAGCCAGGTTCCGTAAACCCTCATAGAGGAACTCTTCCCCACGGCAGGGGCGCCCTAGCCCCAAGCATGACAAGGGCCGACAGGCTCAGGCGCGATCAGCCCACAGCGCGGGGACGGGCACCGCCAGTAGGCCCTCCCCAAATGGCAGCACGCGAGTCCCCAGGTAAAACAAGATCCCCCCAGCCCAGCTCTCCCCCAGCCGCTGGCTGAGCAAGCGAAGGCCTTGGAATTGGCGGGCGGTTGGCGAAGCGGTGGCTTTCACCTCCACGCCGATCGCCCGCCCGCCGGGCAACTCCAGCACCAGGTCCACCTCCACTCTGCCCGACTCCCGATAGTGCGAAACCGTGAACTCGGTTGCGCTCCACGTCGCCTGCCGCAACAGTTCGGAGGCCACGAAACCCTCCAGAGCCGGGCCCAGGTGATTGACGCCAAGCGGCGACACATAGTCCGCCGCCCCCAGCCGGTTAAGCCGCGAACACAGCCCGGAGTCCACGACGACGCACTTGGCCTTCTTGATGCGACGGTTCATGAGGCTCCGCGACCACGCAGGAATGCGCTTGATCAGATAGAGCGATTCCAGCAGGCTCAGATAGCCTCCGATCACGGATTCGGTCACCCCCACATGGCGAGCCAATTGAGCGTTTACCACCTCGCCCGCCTGATTGGCCGCCAACAACTTGAGCACCGCTTCCAGGTTCGACGTGGAGGTCCGCGACAGCTCGGCCGCGTCGCGGCGCACCAGGCGGGCCGCATAGTCGTCGAGCCAACGCCCCCGAGACTTGACCTCGGCCCGAGTCAGCATCTCCGGAAAACCCCCAGCCACGATCCGCTCCACCATATCGGTTCGCGACTCGGCGGTACTCCACCCCTGCAAACCGGCGAGATAGGTGCTCACGAAATC
>CAMCJC010000266.1 GCA_945875065.1 uncultured Propionibacteriaceae bacterium
CATGTCTGATTCGTCTTCCAACCTTGTCAACTCGGGTTGTTCGACGGCATTCTTCCACGCAAGTTCTTAGCGCCAGCCCCGACCGCACCGCCACACCGCGAATGCGTAGCGCTGCCATCGGTAAGGCCCGAAACAACGGGTAGGTACGAGGCAACCTAGCCACCTATAACGCCTCACCGGTACGGCAGTGCCAGTTGCACCCGTCGGCGGGTGCGCCGACCGTGCTGGACCGAGCCCGTGGCGTCGGCCGTGAAGATCCTTCCGGCCTCTCCGGTGCTCTGGAGGCGCATCACCTTGTCGGTTAGGCGCTGGACCTGCGCCGAGAGCGTCTCGATGTCCGCCTCCAGCGCGAGGATGCGGCGGATGCCCTCCAAGTTGATGCCCTCGTTCTGGCTGAGATGCTGGATGTGGCGGAGCTTCGCGACGTCGCGCATCGAGTAGCGACGACCGCGGCCCCGCGTCCGCTGCGGGACGACCAGCCCGAGCCGGTCGTAGCCGCGCAGCGTCTGCGGGTGCATGTCCGCCAGGTGTGCCGCGATCGAGACGGGGAACACCGGGGCGTTCGGATCGAAGGTCTGGGGCAAGTTCGACACATCAGCCTCCGAACAGTCCTGCCCGCGGATTCTCCTGTCCGGACTTCTCCGCGTACTCCTTCAGCGCCTCCTTGGCGGAATCGCTCAAATGGTCCGGCACCTGCACCTGGACCGTGACCAGCAGGTCGCCCATCGTGCCGTCCTTGCGACGAACCCCTTTACCCCGGATACGCAGCGTGCGGCCGTTGGGGGTGTTTGCAGGAATCTTCAGCTTCACGGCCAGACCGTTCAGCGTCGGGATCTTGATTTCCGCACCCAGCGACGCCTCCGCGAACGTGACCGGAACGTTCAACGTCAGATTGTTGCCCTGCTGTCCGAACAGCTTGTGCGGAGCCACCGAGACGTCGACGTACAGGTCGCCGGGGGAACCACCGTTCTGGCCGGCCGCGCCCTTGCCTTTGATGCGGATCCGTTGCCCGTCGGTCACGCCCGCGGGGATGCGGACATTGACGGTGCTGCCCGACTTCCCGCGACCCGAGCCGTCGCACTCGGCGCACGGATCATCGACGATCAAGCCACGACCGCGGCAGTCGTGGCACGGTTCGCTCATCGCGAACACGCCGCCGCTCGTCGACGTCGTCATGCCGGTGCCCTCGCAGGCCGTGCAGACCTTCGGTAGTGTCCCCGGCTTCGCGCCGGTGCCGCGGCAGGCCGAACAGGGCTGGTCGGAGACGGTGCGCATCGCGACCGTGGTGCCCTCGACCGCCTGCTCGAACGTCAGCTTCACTTGCCCCTCGATGTCGGCGCCGCGACGCGGCCCCCTCGACGAGGAGCGACGCTGCCCGCCGCCCCCGCCGAACAAGTTGCCGAACAGGTCGCCGAGCCCGCTCTGTTCGCCGCCGGCGTTGCGGAACAGATCCTCGAACCCGCCGCTGGCCCCGGGACGTCCGAACCTGACGCCCCCGCCGAACAGGCTGCGGGCCTCGTCGTACTCCTTGCGCTTGCTCGGGTCGGAAAGCACGCTGTTGGCCTCGGAGGCCTCCTTGAACCTGGCCTCGGCCGCCTTGTCGCCGGGGTTAGCGTCGGGATGGTTGTCCCGCGCGATCTTCCGGAAGGCCTTCTTGATCTCGTCGGCGCTCGCCTTCTTGTCGACGCCGAGGACCTTGTAGTAGTCCTTCTCGATCCAGTCCTTGGTGCTCACTCCTTGCCTTTCTGCGTGCGTTGCTGAACGGGCGGTCCGCCCGCCCGGCTCACGCTTGCGGGTTGGCGACGGCGACCCGTGCCGGTCGGATGACTCGGTCACCCAGCTGGTAACCCTGCTGCATGACCTGGGAGATGGTGGTGACGGTGACCCCTTCCATCGGCACCTCCATGAGGGCCTCGTGACGGTTGGGATCGAAGGCCTCCCCCACCTCGCCGAAGGCGACCAGGCCGTGCTTGGCCGCTACCTTCTCAAGCTCCTCGGCCACCGCCTTGAAGCCGCCGACCAGGTCCTCGTGGGACTTGGCGAGAGTGATCGAGTCGAGCACCGGCATCAGGTCGGCGACGACGCTTTCGATCCCCGCCTGCCGGGACAGGGCTCGATCGCGATCGACGCGCTTCTTGTAGTTGACGTACTCCGCCTGGAGACGCTGCAGATCCTCGGTGCGCTCGGCGGCCAGGGCCTCCCAGTTCGTCTCCTCCGCGGGCTGGTCGCCGGATGGCTGCTCCTCTGCGAGGGCCGAGGCGGCCGCCTCCACGACCACCTCAGCCTCGGCCACAACGTCCTGCTCGGGGTTGTGATCTTCGCTCACTTGTTTTCCTCGTCCTCGACGATCTCAGCGTCCACGACATCGTCCTGACCGCCTTCGGAAGCGGCGCCCTCGGACGAGGCGGCCTGCTCCTGCTGGGCCTTGGCCTGGGCGGCGGCGTACATCGCCTGCCCCATGGCCGCGGCCTTCGTGTTGAGGTCGTCGATCGCGGCCTTGATCGCGTCGTCGTCCTCGCCCTTCAGGGCCTCCTTCAGCTTGTCGACGGCCTCGACTACGGGGGTCTTGGTGGCCTCGTCGATCGTGTCGGCATTCTCGCTGAGGAGCTTCTCGGTGCGGAAGACCAAGGCGTCGCCCTCGTTCCGGCGCTCGACGCTCTCGCGACGCTTGCGGTCCTCCTCGGCGTGCGACTCGGCGTCCTTGACCATGCGGTCGATGTCCTCCTTCGCGAGGGCCGACCCGCCGGTCACCGTCATGGACTGCTCCTTGCCGGTGGCCAGATCCTTGGCGTGGACGTGGACGATGCCGTTGGCATCGATGTCGAACGTGACTTCGATCTGCGGGACCGAACGCGGCGCCGGCAGCAGCCCGGTCAACTCGAAGTTACCCAACGACTTGTTGTCGCGGGCGAACTCGCGCTCGCCCTGGTAGACCTGGATCATCACCGACGGCTGATTGTCCTCGGCGGTGGTGAACACCTCGGAACGCTTGGTCGGGATCGTGGTGTTGCGCTCGATGATCTTCGTCATCACGCCGCCCTTGGTCTCGATGCCGAGGCTGAGGGGAGTCACGTCGAGGAGCAGTACATCCTTGACCTCGCCCTTCAGGACGCCGGCCTGCAGCGACGCGCCGAGCGCGACGACCTCGTCCGGGTTGACGCCCTTGTTGGGCTCCTTGCCACCGGTCAGCTCGCGCACCAGATCGGCGACGGCCGGCATGCGGGTGGAGCCGCCGACGAGCAGCACCTGGTCGATCTTGTCGACGGTGGTGTTCGCATCCTTGAGGACGTTGTTGAAGGGGGTGCGGCAGCGGTCGAGCAGATCCTGCGTCATGCGCTGGAACTCGGCGCGGCTCAGCTTCTCGTCTAGGTGCAGCGGCCCGGCGGCCGACGCGGTGATGTACGGCAGGTTGATCGACGCCTCCGAAGCGGATGACAGCTCGATCTTGGCGCGCTCAGCTGCCTCCTGGAGGCGCTGGCGGGCCATCTTGTCCTGGGACAGGTCGACGCCGTGCTTGTTCTTGAACTGCGTGACGAGCCATTCGACGATCTTCGCGTCCCAGTCGTCGCCGCCGAGGCGGTTGTCGCCGTTGGTGGCCTTCACCTCGAACACGCCGTCGGCGATGTCGAGGAGGGAAACATCGAAGGTGCCGCCGCCGAGGTCGAAGACCAGGACGGTCTGCTCCTCGTCGCCCTTGTCGAGGCCGTAGGCCAGGGCGGCCGCGGTCGGCTCGTTGATGATGCGGTCGACCACAAGGCCCGCGATCTCGCCGGCCTCCTTCGTGGCTTGGCGCTCGGCGTCGGAGAAGTACGCGGGCACGGTGATGACGGCATTGGTGACCTGCTCACCCAGGTAGGCCTCAGCGTCGCGCTTCAGCTTCTGCAGGATGAACGCGGAAATCTGCTGGGAACGGTAGTCCTTGCTGTCGATCGCGATCTTCCAGTCGGTGCCCATGTGGCGCTTGACGGAACGGACGGTGCGATCGACGTTGGTCACGGCCTGGCGCTTGGCGACCTCGCCGACCAGCACTTCGCCGGAGTTCGAGAACGCGACTACCGACGGGGTGGTGCGGGCGCCCTCGGCGTTGGGGATGACGGTGGGTTCGCCGCCCTCGAGGACAGCGACGACCGAGTTGGTGGTGCCGAGGTCAATACCTACTGCACGGGCCATGTTTGCTCCTGAATGCTCGATGTCAATTGAGTCCTTGAGCGGACTGCACTCAACTATGCCACCAATGCGACTCACCTGGCAAACCGAAGTTGAGCCACCAGGGCTCAACTCGGGACGAGTCGGGGTTAACCCTCGACCCACCGATCTCGA
>CAMCJC010000267.1 GCA_945875065.1 uncultured Propionibacteriaceae bacterium
CGGCGGAGAAGGCAGCCTGAAGAAGTACCCCAACTTGTCGCCAATCACTACCGACTACTTGAAGGAAATACGAACCGTATTCCACCCCAAACCGTGCACCTCGCCTCTTACTCCGGGCGCAGATGGGTTGTTCGGCGTCGACGACTACGCCCCCGTCCGTCGTGAACGAGAAGGGCTCGACGATTGGTCCTTCTACTGGGGAGAATGCGTTTCCTACGCGGCATGGATGGTTCGCACCCACACCCCACACACCGACTTCAACAACACCTGGCGCGGAGGCAACTGGGACAAACGTGCCAATCGCTTTGGTGATGCTAATGGCTGGGACGAACGCGCTCGAGCCGTCGGCGTCCGAGTCGACCAAACACCCGCGGTGGGGGCTATCGCCCAGCACAATCGAAACACTCACGGGCACGTGGCATACATCGCCGCTGTCCATGAAAACGGCACATTTGATATCAACGAGTACAATCACGCGGGACACCATATTTTCGGCACCCGTAAGAACCTGTCCATCCCCGAAGATTTCGACAACGTGATCCATTTCGAGGAACCATGAGAAACCGTCACTTGATCCTGTTTGTCGCTGTTCTCGCTGTTGGGCTGGGTGCCTGCACCCCGCGGCCAGCCCCTGAGGATCCCTCTACTAGCACGCCAGCACTGACAGGCCCTGCGCCTTCCCACGAGCACGAGACGCACTCCCGCGGCTACAAGAAGAGCCCACTGCCTACCTTCATCACCACACAGGACGGGAAGACGGCTGCCGAGTTCGTGCGCATCGCCGCCACTCCGGATTCGCGCATAGATCCAACCCCGACCAGCACTTGGAAGCGGGCCAGTCGACTACTAACTCCAGAGCTCGCCCAGGAGGTTACCAACCAGAAAAACCAGATCGGCGGTTCATGGTGGCGGAACCTCGCAGACAACGACGGCTACGTCGCCATCAGCATCACGAATCTCACCGGAGAAAGGCCCCAGGCTCCAGGCGAGCCAGAACCCACCGGCCCCGAGAAGATCTTCGAGGTCATGTACAAACAGAGACTGCACCAACGCGGCTTCATCCAACAGGACGAGCGGCTCTACGTTTGGGTGGTAACGGTCCGCGACGGCAAGGTCGCCACATTCGAAACCGACCACTAAACCGATCGCTACCTTTCGACGCTCGGCCCTCGAACCGGTCTCGCCGGATGTCGAACCGTCGACCGCTGTGGTGCCACGCTAAAGGCCTAGCATGGTGTCTTGCCGTCGCTGGCTTCTGGGGAACCGCCGTGGCCGGCGGACGCTGGCCAGTATGTCTGCCTTCTCCGCAAACTCGGGACCCGAAGCCGACCTTGGCGGGGCCTCAACCTCCGTCAACACCATCCTGCCGTCGACCGTCACCCCACGAGCCACCCAACGTCCCCAGAGAGTGTGCACGAATCGCCGGGCCAGGTGAACCAGCCTTGCAAAACCCCTAGCCGCACACACCCCCATTCACCCAAAACGGCGATTCGGGCACACAGGGGCCGGCTAGGCAGGACGGCCGCAGACACGGGCTAGCCGAACACGCGGACACGGTCCGGCCGGTCACCTAGATGCGGCCGCACCAGAAACATCACGCTTTACCAGCAACCAAACTCGCGAGGTTCCCCCATAAGCCCCGGTCCTACCCTTGCAGACAGGTCTATCGCGTTAACACGATGTAAGTGGCCCTATCGCCCCTGTTGGGGCAGGAGGGTCGTCATGACCGAGATACTGGTGGCTGTGAGTCCACCTTCATCGAAGAAGAAGCAGGGTCCGTCCAAGCCTGATGGGTCACCGCCTGGTGGGACGTTCGGACCGATCCCGGAGGCGGGTCCGGAGCGTGAGCTGACGCCAGCCGAGCTGGCTGTGATCAAGCAGATGGTGTCCAGGCCAAGGACCCCGGCGTGACGTTGACCAGCCCAGACGGGCTGCTGAAAGCCCCCACCAAGACGGTCATCGAGACCGCGCTGGACGAGGAGCTGTCCGAGCACCTGGGCTATGACAAGCACGCCGTCGAGGGACACAACGGGGCAACTCCCGCACCAAGACAGTCCTGACCGACAGCTGCCAGCCGGTGCAGATCACCGTCCCCGAGACCGCGACGACACCTTCGAGCCACGACTGGTCAAGAAACGACAACGCCGGCTCGCGGACCTGGACCAGGTGGTGCTGTCGCTTGTACGCCAAGGGCCTGACTACCGGAGAGCCCAGCGCGCACCCGACCGAGGTCTATGGCACCTCGGTCTACAAGGACACCATCTCAAGGATCACCAACCAGGTGCTCAAAGAGATGCAAGCCTGGCGGACGCGGCCCTTGGAGAAGGACTACGCCGCGATCTTCCCAGCCGCGTTCATGGCCAAGGCCCGCGACGGACAGGCCCGGCAGCCAGCCCGTTCTACGCCGCAATCGGAGTCGACCTGGACGGCCACAAGGACATCCTGGGTATGTGGGCCGGCCAAGGCGACGGCGAATCGGCCAAGTACTGGCTCGCGATGCTGACCGAGCTGCACACCGCGACCTTAAAAGGGGTGTGTTCTTCCTCGTGTGCGACGGGCTGAAGAGCCCACCGGACAGCGTGAACACGGTCTTCCCCGCCGCGATCGTGCAAACCTCTTCTGTGCACCTGGTTCCGCAACACCTCCCGCAAGTATTGGGACCAGATCGCCCGGGACATGAAACCGATCTACACCGCCCAACCGTGACCGTGGTCCGGGACCGGTACGAGGAATTCGCCGAGAAGCAGGGGCATCCCCTACCCGGCGATCACGACGCTGTGGGACAACACCTAGGGAGGAGTTCATCCCGTTCCTGGACTACGACACCCGAGATCCGCAAGGTCATCTGCTCGACCAACGCGACCAGGGTCCCTCAACACCCGCTACCAGCGCGCAGCCCGGGCCCGCGGGCACTTCCCGAACGAGCAGACAGCGATGAAGAAGCTCTACCCAGCCACCCGGCCCCTGAACCCCAACAGCAACCAGCCGAACCAGATGGGGCATGCGCTGCAGAGCCCACCCTCAACACCACCTTCACCGACCGCATACCCGCGGCGGAGGACCACCGACCATGAAAACGCCACTTACACCGTTCGTAACGGTCCGCCTAGCCGCTTGACAGAGGAGCAAGGGACAGTCCCGAGTGGAGGGGTGTCGATGGGTCGTGTGGGGCTCTGTCGTGGTTGGTTTCTTGGTTTGTGTGTGGTGGTGTGTCTCTGGTCGGTAGGGTGTGGTCATGGTTGAGCTACGGTGTGACCCGGAGTGGGTGGATAAGCAGCTTCAGGATTTCTTTGAGGATGAGGGTGGGCCGTTGGGGGTGGGGGAGGCTGCGTCCCCAGGGGTGTTGGAGCGTTTCGAGGGGGTGTTCCCGGCTTCGATGTTGCAGGTTTGGCGGGCTGTCGGGTTTGATGGTTTTGCTGCTGGGAGGCATTGGATCACGAACCCTTTGGAGTGGGCGCCGGCGGTGGAGTCCTGGTTACAGGGAGTCGAGTTGCCGTTCCCGGATCAGCGGTGGTGGTGTATCACTCGTACTCCTATGGGCAGCATGCAGCTGTGGGGAGAAGTATCCGGCCCCGCACTGGAAGTCGATTCGGTGTTGGGGCTGCTCTGGCCGAATACCTCGGCTCAGGAGGACAGGAAGGACCCAGTGATCTGGGAACGCTCCGGCTGCGTGAGCTTGCTGTCTCTTACGGAGGACAGTGTGGATGATGATGTGACGGGCCGGTCACTGGTGGATGTTGGGTTTGAGCGGTTTGGGTCGCTTGCTGCCGGTGAGGTGTTTGCTCTGGTACCGGCTTACTGTTTGTCGGGGCGGATGGAGGCCTCGATGCTTGCCGTGGAACCCGCGGTGGCCCATGTAGCGTTCCTGGGACAAAGCACCCAGCCAAGGATGATGCCCGATATGATGGCCACCTTCGGCAGCGCTATCGCCGACCACCTCGCCTCCCAAGAAGTAGTAGACCCCACCACCGGGAAACCCATCACCTTCAACCAACCACCCCCCCACAAACCCGTGACATGAAACACCTACCCACAACCACACCGACACCACCGGTGGCCGCACCGGGTGCTTCTGCTATCACCAAAACCCGCGGGTTGGCGGCCACCGACGGTTTCTGCCGGGCTACTGCCAGCCAGGGCAGCCGTGTATTAACCTGGAAAACTCCTACACCAGGCCAACGTCAAACCATCCGAGCCACCCGGACAAGCAACAGCCCCGAACCAGCACCAGGAATACAACTCGAAACCTCCCACCCCTCCCCCATCAAGCCGCACTCAACCAATCACATACAAGTGACCTATCACACCGGCTA
>CAMCJC010000268.1 GCA_945875065.1 uncultured Propionibacteriaceae bacterium
TGGCAGGGCGCATGCGATCCCAGTCCATGTCGGTGACCACGTGAGCCAGCGGGGAGAACAGGCCAGGGGCCTTGGCATCAGCCGCGACGTACTTGGCTGTGCCTGCCTTGAGCTGCTCGTCAACGTTGGCTACGGCGCTCCAAGCGAGCCGCGTCGCATTGATACGGTCAAACGGCGAGGGAACCCCGCCTTGTTGGATGTGCCCAACCACGAACTCGCGCACCGTGAACCGGCCGGCCCCCTCCGCCTCGTACAGCTTCGCTAGGACGTCGGTGGTGTAGTGCTGGCTGGCGCCCTCCCCCACGACGGCAAGGTAGAAGTTCCGCCCGGAGTCGAATGTGTCCACCAGCGCGGCGATATCACCCTTCAGCTGGGTTAGGGTGATGCCGGTCTCGGGCAGATAAGCCTTCTCGGCCCCACCAGCCAGCCCCCCGACTAAGGGCAGAAAGCCACAGCCGCGCCCCATCGTTTCTACGATGAAAGCCCGTTTGCTGGCTGAGGCCGACATGCGGACCATGTCGATGCACGTGACGACGGTGTTAAGGGCCGTATCGGAGCCGACCGACATCGGCCAGGCCGGAAGGTTGTTGTCGATGCTAGCTGGGACAACCGCGATCGGGATGTTGAACGCCGGGTAACGACGACGCTCCCGCTCCATTAGGTCGGCTGTGGCATACGCGTGGTAGCCGCCCATCAGCAGCAAAGCGTCAATCCGATGCTCCTCCAGTTGGCGAGCCATCGCGTAAAGCTCGGCCTCCTCCGGCACGTACCTGCGCGTCCCGAAGGCGGCGCCACCGGTATGTGCCATGCCCTCAACGTCCGCCCAGGCCACCGGGGAGATACTGCCCGCGACCAGGCCAGGTACTCCGCCGCGCACGGCCAGAACCTGATACCCACGGTCGATTCCGGCGCGCACTGCCACACGGGCTAGCTGGTTCATGCCCGGGGCGAGAGCGCCGGCATGCATCACAGCGATGCGCCGGCCGGCCGGATTCGCGACCGTCGGCTTCGCCTCGATGAGACGTCGATAGATCTCGATCATGGTCTGGAAACCCTGACCACGAGCGGCAACCGCTTTGTCATACTGTCCGGAAGCGATGAAATCTGCGATGCCTCGTGTAGCCTCGACGCAGGCGAGAAGTGGCTCGGTCTTTATCTCGTCGTGTCGAACGCCCACCAGGACGGGTTCGGATTCGGAGTCGGCGTTCAAGACCTCGGTGACCGCCCTCACACCGCAAGCTGTCGCCATCCACCGGTCGTACGCGGACGGTGTGCCGCCACGCTGCACGTGCCCCAGTATGGTGATGCGCGCGTCCTCGCCGGTGTGCTCCTTGATGAGAGCTTGGATACGGTGCGCGGTGATCGGTTCACCCGACCGGTCGGCCGCGCCCTCAGCGACGACGATGATGGAGTCACGCCTACCCGCCTCGCGGCCACGGGTGAGCACCTCGATCATCCTCACCTCCCAATTGGCTCGCGGCGGAGACTCGGGAAGGAAAATGTAGTCCGCACCGCCGGCGATGGCACTCATCAAAGCCAGGTAGCCGCAACGCCGCCCCATGACCTCAACGATGAACGTCCGCTGGTGGGACTCAGCGGTCGCGCTGATCGCGTCGATGGCTTCCGTGATGCGTGTCAGCGCCGAATCGGTCCCGATCGTCATGTCAGTTCCGACCATGTCGTTGTCGATGGACCCCGCGAGCCCGGCGATGTTCAACTCCGGATGGCACTCCGCGGCCTTCCGGTCGATCTCCCCCAGTTCGACGAGCTCATCGAGAAGGTCCGCCCATTCGATCCGGAGCTGGCGCGTTCCGGTGAGCGACCCGTCGCCGCCGATGACGATCAAGCGGTCGATGCCCGCCGCCACGAGGTTCCGGACCGCGGTCCGCCGGCCATCGCGTTCCCTGAACTCTAGGCACCGGGCGGTGCCGATGGTGGTGCCGCCGCGGCCCAGGATGCCGGAGACGTCATTCCAGCCCAGCTGCCGGATGTAGTCACCCCCGGCTACGGCTCCCTGCCAGCCTTCTTTGATGGCGAACACCTCGGCTCCGGCCTGGATACCGGCGCGGACGATGGCTCGCACGGCCGCGTTCATTCCTTGGGCGTCGCCCCCAGATGTGAGCACGCCGATCCGTGGGATTTGCAATTGTCTCCTCCGGGAGCTCAGCGGCGCACGCTCGCCTTGGGACGGACAACTCGGTGCGCTTGCCATTGCGCGCTCACGTTCGCCTGGGTCGTGAGAGCCAAACCAGCCGTGGTGACCGCCTCCAAGATGTCGCTAGGCGACACATGGCCGGTGCGACCAACTTTGGGAGTCAACACCCAGATCCAGCCGCCCGCCGCCAAGTCGGTCATCGCGTCGACGAGGCCATCGGTTAGATCCCCGTCATCGTCGCGCCACCAAAGCACAACGGCATCCACCGCTTCGATCGCATCCTCGACCATGTCGGAATCGATCGTGTCCATGATCAGATCCCTTAGGGATTGATCGGTGTCCTCGTCCCAACCGAGTTCCTGGACGACCATGCCCGGTTCGAGACCCAACAGTTCCGGTCCACGCCCCCCGTTCATGGGGTGCCCCTAACAACAATCGGTGCCACGATGCTTAGCCTGCCAGATCACCCGAGCGCTTGCGCACTCGGGTGATCTCAATTGACCGAACCTATGACCTACTCGTCGTCGGCGGCACCGGACGTGCCGGCTGTGACGTCGTCGAGACGGTACTTGGCTGCCGCTTCAGTTGCCCACTCGCGCGGCACGTCCCCGCCGAGCGCGAGCTGCTGCAGCACGGCCACGGCGATTGACGGACCATCGATGTTGTAGTGGCGACGGGCGGCCGCGCGGGTATCGGAGAATCCGAAGCCATCGGCGCCGAGCGTGGTGTAGGCGCGCGGCACCCACGGCCGGATCTGGTCGGGCACGGCGTGCATGTAGTCGCTTACGGCGACGATCGGACCGGAGGTGCCGGCGAGCTTAGCCTCAACCCAAGTGGTGTCATGCTCGCCGAACGGATCAGCAAACTTGGCCTTGTCGAGCTTGCGCCCTTCGCGGGCGAGTTCGCCCCAGGATGATACCGACCACACGTCGGCGACCACGCCGTAGTCGCGCTTCAGTAGCGCCTGGGCTTCCAGGGCCCAGTTGACCCCGACGCCCGAGGCGAGGATCTGGGCGCGTCGCGCGTCCTCACCGACGCCTTCCATAGAGCCGCCGCGCACGAGGTACATACCCTTGAGGATGCCCTCGACGTCGACGTCTTCCGGCTCGGCCGGCTGCGGGTACGGCTCGTTGTAGACCGTCAGGTAGTACATGACGTTCTCGGGCTGTTCGCCGTACATCCGGCGCAGGCCGTCTTTGACGATGTGCGCCATCTCGTATCCAAACGCCGGGTCGTACGCGACGACCGCGGTGTTCGTGGATGCCAGGATCGGCGAGTGGCCGTCCATGTGCTGGGTTCCCTCACCCGTAAGTGTGGTCCGCCCAGCGGTGGCGCCAATGATGAAGCCGCGGGCCAGCTGATCCCCGGCGGCCCAAAACGAGTCGCCGGTGCGCTGGAAGCCAAACATCGAGTAGAAGACATAGATCGGCACCATCGGCTCGCCATGGGTCGCGTACGACGTCCCGGCCGCGGTGAAGGCAGCGACCGAACCTGCCTCATTGATGCCGGTGTGCAGGATCTGTCCTGCGGTCGCCTCGCGGTAGCTGAGGAACAAGTCGGCGTCCACGGGCGTGTAGTTCTGGCCGTGCGGGTTGTAGATCTTGATGGTTGGGAAGAACGCATCGATTCCGAACGTGCGTGCCTCGTCGGGAATGATCGGGACGACGCGCGGTGCGAACGCCTTGTCGCGCATGAGGTCCTTCAGCAGGCGGACGAACGCCATCGTGGTGGCGACGCCCTGCTTGCCCGATCCCTTGCGGATGGACTCATAGGACTTGTCGCCCGGCAGGGAGATGAACTTGCGATCGCCGCGACGCTCCGGCAGGTAACCGCCGAGTTCACGTCGCCGCTGGTGCAGATACTCCATTCGCGGGTCGTTGGCCTCCGGGCGGAAGTACGGCGGGCGGTATGGGTCGGCCTCCAGCACCTCGTCGGAAATCGGCAGGTGGACGCGGTCACGCAACGCCTTCAGGTCGTCGAGAGCCATCTTCTTCATCTGGTGCGTGGCGTTGCGCCCGGCGAAGTGACGCCCCAGGAAGTAGCCCTTGATGGTGTGGGCGAGGATGACGGTCGGAGCACCTGTGAACTCAATGGCGGCTTGGTAAGCCGCGTAGACCTTGTGGAAGTCGTGGCCGCC
>CAMCJC010000269.1 GCA_945875065.1 uncultured Propionibacteriaceae bacterium
CGTCGGGGAAGCGGGCGGCAGAACCGTGGACGCGGGTGGGGGTATCGGGGTACTCGGCGTCGTTGAGCTAACAGGCTGCTGGTAGCCGGCTGGCAATGGAGGGATCGACTGCGGCAGTGTCGGACCGGATGTGCGCGGCTGTTCAGCGTTCATACGATCCATCATGGCACCGCTTAGAGCCAGGAAGTGACGGCCCTGATCTTAGGTTTCCTGGAACTCCACGACCGCCCAGCCTTCGAGCAGGCCCAGGGCGAGTTTCCCGTCGGGTAGTCCGGCGGTGCTGAGCACCGTCGTCTTGGCGTCCTCGGCGCCGGGGCGCCGCGCCCATAACACGGCTTCCAGCCGCCACCGGTCAGCGTCCCAGATCTCGATCCTGTCGCCCAGATCCGCAGCTACCCGCGAACGACCAGGCGTAACGAGCGGTGTCACGGCGTGGAGCTGGCTGCCGGGCTCGGTGGTGACGGTCCCCAGCGTCGCACCGTCTGATAGCCGTCGCGCGGTGGCGCGGCCGGCGGAGTCGAGGGTGAGCGCGACGGGGCCGGTGTTTGGGGCGTCGACCAGCACCGCGTTCCACGCCGCCTCCCAGGTCTCGAGGCGCTGCCCCGTGGCGAGATCCCAGCGTTCGACGTGGCGCTCCGCTACGGCCAGACCTGCCCCGCGATCGACTAGCGAGAACGGCAGGATCGACGTCAGCCCCTTCGCGCAGTGTAGGGGTGGTCCGATCTGGGCGGCGGTATCGGGCTCCCAGACGCGGGCGACGCCGTCGGCGTCGGCGCTGATCAGCAGCTCGGGACCGCGGCGGTGACGAAATGACGACAGCGCCACGATGGCCGCCGATCCTGTGCGCAGGGGAGGGCCCATCTGTTCGCCTGTGGCGGCGTCGTGGATGTGGAGCCGACCGTCCTCGCAGCCGGAGGCGAGCATCGTCCCGTAGGTGCCCTCGAAGACGTGGATGGCGTTAACCCACGGCCGGAATAGTGAATTGCTGGGATGCAGAGGCGGGTATGCCAGCCGGCCCGTCTCAGGATCCCAGACCTGCACCGAGTCGATGTTGATGCTGGTCGCCAGGCGTGGGCGCCCGTTGACCTCGAAAGCTATCAGCGCGTGCTGCCGGTCCTCGTGGAACGACAGGCGTGAGATGTCGCTGCGGGCCTGAAAGGGCCCGCTGATGATCGACCCGCTGTACGCATCCCAGACTCGCAGCTCTTCCTCGGCGGTGCTGGTGACGACACGAATCTCGCCGCCCACCTGATAGGTGGCCAGCGCGGTGGTCTCCGCGGAAGGGGAGTGACGATGGTCCTTCACCCCGATGCGGCGGGAACGAATCGTGTAGCGCATAGTCCTCTAAATCGTTGCGGGTGGAAATAGTCCCGAGTTGTGACGGTACCCGGCGAAAAGGGAATGCCGGAAGCCGTGTCTGTCGGCCATGAGGACAGCGGCCTTATGGGGCGCGGCACTGGACGTGGACGGTGAGGTCGCCAAGCGCGATCGGCGGGGCCGCGGCGCAGTCGGACGCCTCAACGGTGACCGAAGCGGAGCCGTTGATCTCGATAGCTGTTACGTCAGTGCGGGCCAGGAGATCGGGCAGGTAGGGCAGATTGCGCTGTGAGGATGTATTGACCTGGTAAGTCAGCCGGTCGGCGTGGACGGTCCAGCGTTGCCGGCGGATGCCCCGCATCGCGTGGGTGAGGTCTGATTCGTGGGCGAGGACCAGCTCCTGGCCGCGGAAGCTGGTGGCTTCGATCTGCATGATCTTCAGGCCGAGGAGATCGCTGGCCCAGCCGGACCCCTCGCTGCCGGTGAAAGGACCGAGGTACTTGACGGTGTTCGGATCCTCGCCGGGGGTGCGCACAAGGCCCGGCACCGCCGTCGGTTCGTAGTGGTAGGCGACCACGGTGGGCGGCTCCTCCGCGATGAGTTCCTCGATGTTCAACATCTCGGACTGCGAGTCGCGGCCCACCCCGGGGACTTGGAGGCTGGTCCAGCCGATGTGTCGCTCCGTCGCCCCGCGCGGGAGGGGTTTGGCGGCGAGTTCCCAGATCGTCTCTGAGGTGTTCTTCAACCCGCTGAGCTCCAGCCCGGTAAGGCCCCCCTCAACCGGCCAGGTGATGCGGGCGCGCACGTCCGGAATGTGCTCGTCGACCTCGCGGGCCCGCTTCGTGAACTCCTTGAAGAAGCGCTTGGCGTCCTCGACGTCTGTCACCGCGACGACGATGCGCGCGAGCCTTTCGTCGATGTTCAAGACGGCACTTGGCCACTTGGAGCCGGCGATCCAGCTTGTCAGGTGAGCTTTGGGGTCGGCGGCGTCGCCGGTGCAGGCGGTCAGCATGAGCACCGCCAGCAGCATCGCCCACGCCCTCGTCATCCGTCCAGCCTACGCGGCGTCGGCGGCCGCGGTGGGGAGGCGACGAAAGTGGTTGCCGGGGCGTTTCGGCGTCGAATCTCATAGGCTCGGGACGTGACCATTTTGCTTCTCGGCTCCGGCGGGCGCGAGCACGCCCTCGGCCGCGCCCTCGCCACTGACGCACCCCTCCACATAGCGCCCGGCAACCCTGGGCTGGCAAGCCTTGGAACCTGCCACGACGTCGAGGTCAGCGACAAAGCGGCAGTCGTTGCGCTCGCGAAGGAGATCGGGGCTGATCTGGTGGTCGTCGGGCCGGAGGCGCCGCTGGTCGCGGGGGTTGGCGACGCGCTGCGTCAGGCGGGGATCGCGTGCTTCGGCCCTTCGGCGGCGGCCGCGGAACTGGAGGGGTCGAAGGCGTTCGCTAAACAGGTGATGCGCGATGCCGGCGTTCCGACGGCCGACGCGCGGGTCTGCGCCACGGCTGAGGAGGTCGCGGCGGCACTCGACGAGTTCGGCGCGCCTTACGTCGTCAAGAACGACGGCCTAGCCGCCGGCAAGGGCGTCGTGGTCACCGAGGACCGGCAGGTCGCGGCGGAGCATGCCGCAGCATGCGGGCGGGTCGTGATCGAGGAGTTCCTCGACGGCCCGGAGGTCTCGCTCTTCGCTATCTGCGACGGTGAGACGGCGGTGCCGCTGCTGCCCGCGCAGGACTTCAAGCGAGTCGGCGACGGCGATGCCGGCCCCAACACCGGCGGGATGGGGGCGTACTGCCCGCTGTCGTGGGCGTCCGAGGGTCTCGTCGAGGAGGTGATGAGCAAGGTGGTGACGCCGATGCTGGCGGAGATGCGACGTCGCGGCACGCCCTTCGTCGGTCTCCTGTACGCGGGGCTAGCGCTGACGAGCCGCGGGGTGCGGGTCGTCGAGTTCAACGTGCGTTTCGGCGATCCTGAGACGCAGGCGGTTCTCGCGCTGCTCGCGACCCCGCTCGGCGACGTCCTGACGGCTGCGGCCCGAGGCGAGCTGGCGTCGCTGCCGCCGCTTGAGTGGCGGGACGGGGCGGCGGTGGTCGTAGTCGAGGCGGCCAAGGGCTACCCGGGAACACCCGTCAAGGGCGGTGTGATCTCCCTGCCGGCCGACGATGTGGACGCCTGGACCATCCACGCCGGCACCGCCGTCGAGGACGGGCGCTTGGTCGCCGCGGGAGGTCGCGTGTTGGGGATCGTCGGCCTCGGGGCAGACCTGGAAGCGGCCCGGAAGAGGGCCTACGCCCATTTGGAGCAGGTCGAATATGCCGACGGTTTTCACCGCACCGACATCGGTATCCCGCACTGAGCCAGCAGGGACGGGGCCTAAAGCTCGTCAGCCCGACGATCCATCTGCCTCAAAGCGATCGTCGCTGATTGCACCTGAGGAAGCGCCTCTAAGGAAGCGACAGCTCCCGACCTTAGGGCCGCTCCCCGAATTGGGTGCGCGCCACGTGCTTAAGCATCGCCCCTATTCGGCAGGACATTAGCCCGCGGCAACCTCCCGGGGCGCAGCCTCGATCTCGGCCGGTGATCAAATCGAAGGTGAGCGGCGAATCGCATGCGGTGGTCGTGCCAAGTGAGCGCCTACCAGTCGGCGGCGACGGCCGCGTCGTAATCCTTACCCGGTGATTCCCCGATGTGCAGCAGACGATGCGGGACCATCTGAAGGCCCTTCGTAACTGCGGAGTGGAAGGTAATGTCTGGTTTCGCGTATTCAAGCTGTGATGATGCAAACAACGGCCAGTTGCCGGGCACCCCTATGGTGCGAATCTTTTGTTGCTGCTCCAGGGGGTATCAGGAGCCCGACGGGTTTGGTCGCTAGCGGGGTGTGATGTTTCTGGTATGGCTGTGCCTGTGTAGTCGGTAGGGCCGGGTCCCCCT
>CAMCJC010000270.1 GCA_945875065.1 uncultured Propionibacteriaceae bacterium
CGCCGAGACTCACGCCTCGCGCGCCGAAGCCTTGGCTGAGATCCTGCCGATGCAGCAGGCGGACTTCGAGGGCATCTTCACCGCCATGAAGGGTCTACCCGTGACGGTGCGGCTCCTCGACCCGCCGCTGCACGAGTTTCTGCCGAACCTTGTGGAGCAGTCGCTGTTGGTGCAGCGCCTCGAGCTGACGGGCGGCGACCCGGCCGAGTTGGAGGCCGCGCGCGGCACTCTCGCCCAGGTCAAGCGTCTCCACGAGCTAAACCCGATGCTCGGTACTCGCGGCTGCCGCCTGGCGATGCTGTACCCGGAGATCCCGGACATGCAGGCCCGCGCCATCATCCGCGCCGCCCTGGCGATCCTGGAGCGCGAGGGCGAGACCGTTGGCGTCGAGATCATGATCCCGCTCGTCGCGCTGTCGAAGGAGCTTGAGGTACAGCGCGGCATCGTCGAGAAGGCCGTAGCCGAAGAGCTCGCGGCTGCCGGCAAGGAACTGCCCGTCACGATCGGCACGATGATCGAGTTGCCGCGCGCCGCCCTGGTCGCCGACCAGATCGCGCAATACGCCGACTTCTTCAGCTTCGGCACCAACGACCTGACGCAGACTGGCGTCGGCATCAGCCGTGATGACGCCGAGAACGGTTTCCTCACCCAGTATGTGATGGACCGGGTGCTGGAGCGCAACCCGTTCGAGTCAATCGATGTGGACGGCGTCGGCCAGCTCGTGAGGATCGGTGTCGAGAAAGGCTGCTCGGTCAAGCCGAACCTCAAGACCGGCGTCTGCGGCGAGCACGGCGGCGATCCCGACTCGGTCGAGTTCTTCCAGTCAGCCGGGCTCGATTACGTGTCCTGTTCGCCGTACCGTGTTCCGATCGCCCGCTTCGCCGCCGCCAAGGCTGTGCTGAAGCAGCGCGAAGACTGAACCGGAGCACAGGAGGCCCGGGCCCGCACACCGGGCCTGGGCCTCCTGTTGGTTCCGAGGCCGTGCATAACTGGTGGGAATGGGTGTCACATTTCGGTCTAGCCTGCAATATATGAGGTATCGCTACCTGATGAAACCGTTTCGAATAATGGGGGCGGCGGAGGCAGGGATTCTTCAAGGAGGCGTCGATGAAGACGAAATACAAGCTGGTCTCAGCTTTCGCGAGCGGTCTCATGGCAGTGGGTCTCGTGGTACCCGCGGCTGCTGCCATCACCATCTCGGCAGGTGGGGGTACCTGGAGCTCCGGGATCACCCACTACAAGGGGCAGCAGGCCACTGTCTATTCTCACTACTACCACGGATCGGCCTTCCATCGGGCTAGCACGATCAACGGCTATCAGGAATACAGTTGTCGTACTGCTGGTAAAGGAGGATGGGCGAGGACCGCGCAGCGTGCGCATCCGGAGAGGGTTGATCACGCCTACTGGTCGAAGAACGATCGGTGCTAGTGATGACCACGGCTGAAAGGCCCATGCCTTGCTGAAGTCCTTGGCGAGGTTTCTGCTGGTTGCGTCGTGGATCGTGGCCCTGGTTCTCACCGCTCTCACGATGGAGTCGCGCAGCAGCGCGTTGCCCTTCACCAGCGACGAGATGATTGCTGTCAGAGAGTGGCCAGGAGGGCGGAGCACCGCCGATCTGCGGCGCGATATCAGCGCCTTCGCTGCCATGCGGAACGTCGTAGTCGGGCAGATCGAACCGGCGGTGCAAGACAATCGCGGGGCGCGGATCATCTACGTCACCGGGCCGGGAGCGGACGAGGTTATTGCTCGTCAGCCCAGGGTGGATTTCGGGGATTCGATGCGTACCAGCTTCGCAGCCATGGCTGGTATCGAGCATCGCAGTCCCGTCGGGGACTGGCTCGTCCTAGGGCGACAGGAGGCTGCGCCCGCCTTGGCGGACGTATTGCGTTCGATGGGAGCCACGGTGGAATCGGAAACGTTACCCCGCTGGCCTTCCCCCAGAATACCGGAGCCATCTGAGATGGTCACAGGGCTCATGCTGGCTTCGATTGCGGCTGCTCTCGTGATCTCGCGGACCAGACGCCACGCCATCTCCCGGCTCCATGGCGGTTCAATCCTCGGTGCCGCGCTCAAGGATGTCGCTCCCCTGAGTGGCATCTGGTTTGCATCAGGTGTGCTCACACTGACCGCCGGAGGGCTCTGGGCGGTCGTCACCCAGGAAGGGGTGGGGATGTGGGAGTGGCTCGCCTATGCCGGGGCTCTGGGAACGATTTTTCTTGGGTTTACCGCGTCTGGGGCCCTACTGACGCTGGGAGCTGTGTGGAGCGTCGAGCTGGTCCGGGCCCTCAAGGGCGAGTTGCCGGCGCGGGGCATTATCGTTGCCTCTTGGCTGATGCGAGCCGGGGCGGTGGTGCTGGCCCTCGGTGCCGTGAGTCATTGCCTGTCGCTGGTTACCGCATCGGCCAACAGAAACCAGTCACTGGAAAGGATGCGGGCTGTTCCCGGGGCACACCTGCTCCTCATGGGCGGGGCATATTCCAATGAGGCGCAGAACGCGATGGGAAAGGTGATGGGTTCGTGGCTGCAACAGCAGGCTCGGGCCGGGCGACTGCTACTGGCCGACCCCGTGGATGGTGTGTCCGGGGGCTTCCTGTTCATCAACCAACGCTATCTGGATGCGAACCCCATTCGCCTGAGCGACGGCCGCGATGCGCGCGACGTGGTAGAGCCTCAAGTAGTGACGGCACTCGTTCCCGAATCCCGATGGGGAGAACGGGAGGTGATCCTGCTGGAGGCTCGCGAACAGGCAGAGTTCAAAGCGGGAGATCAACGCGGGTTCCCGATGAGTTCCTTCATGATGCCGAGCGGTGTGGAGCTCCCCCTGTTCGGTATTCCGAGCGAGGTAGCCGGACGTGGGGCCGGCGAACCGGAGACCACAGAGATGCAGGACGCCATCGTGCTGGTGACACCTCCCGAGCTATTCGCTGACTACGTATCCGCCGCATCTCGAGGTAGGGCCCTGATCTTCGACGCCGATGCACTCGTTCAACAAGTCGAGGCGGATCCCCAACTCGCCGGTTACATCACGAGCATCACCCCGGTTGAGACGCGGGCCGCGCACCACGCGGCGGACGCATTGACCCAGCTGCGAACCGCGGTGTTCGAGGCGGCCGTGGCAATCATGATCGCACTGGTAGCGGGGCTGTCCCTTGCGGTGTCTCACGGCAAGCTGCGCGGGCAACGCATCTTCGTGCGTCACCTACACGGCGGAAACCCTCTCGCTTCCTATCGGCTGCTGCTGGCTCTGGAGGTGGTTCTAGCCCTGGGGGTGCTCGCGTGGATCCCCTGGCAGATCCTGCAGCTGCGGTCCGAATACGACGCCATGCTGGCCATGGGCGGTGGGCTCGGGGCGGCACCCGGGCTGCGGACGGTCGACCTGCTACCGGGGTTGCTCGTGGTCCTGGTTGTCTCGGGTGGGATGTGTGGGACCTTGTGCTGGATTCACCAGCGAATCATCAAGATGGGAATCAGTGAGGCGTGATGTTGAGCATCAGTGGGCTGAGTAAATCTTTTGGAACTCATGTGTTGTGGAGTGATTTGGATGTGGCCGCGGAATCTGGGACGATGACCGCGTTTACCGGCGTCAGCGGAGCGGGTAAGAGCACTCTCCTCAATTGCATTGGGCTCTTAGAATCTCCGGACTCGGGGTCCATCCAGTTCGAGGGTAAGGATATTCTCAGATTGTCCGACAGGGAAATTCGGCGGTTCCGTAGAGAGACTTTAGGGTATTTGTTCCAGAACTACGCCTTGGTGGAGGACGCGACGGTGCTGGAGAATCTTGAAGTGGCGTTGGGGCGACGTAGAGCGCGCGAATCATTGAGCGACCTGGTGCGTCAAGTGGGCTTGGAGGGCCGCGAGAGCAGTAGGGTCTCCACCTTGTCGGGCGGTGAGCAACAGCGTGTCGCGCTGGCGCGGGTTATCGGAAAAATGGCGAAATTGATCCTTGCGGATGAACCGACTGGGGCTCTCGACTCCGAGAACTCAAAGGTGGTTGTCGGGCACTTGCGATGTTTAGCGAAGGATGGTGCAACGGTCCTCGTTGCTACTCATGACCGGACTGTCTGGGAAGCCTGTGATCAGGTGATCCACTTGGATTAAGGCAGATGTGGCGCAATAACGTGGGGCTTCTAGGGAGGGTGATGGAAACCGAGATCTCTCAGGTGACATGTGCCGAGGACTCGTTTGATATAGCAGCCTTGAAACAGGATGTCGTTTATAGGCGGTACGGGAATTTCTTCTTT
>CAMCJC010000271.1 GCA_945875065.1 uncultured Propionibacteriaceae bacterium
CAACCGCAAGAAAGCGGTACCTGAAATCAACATGGGCCTAATTATATCAATTTAATTTCGCGGGTGATACGCGGTGAAAAAGAAGACAACTGCGCCGCAACAGTGCAAGACATCTGCACCTGGACTGGAATTGTATTTGTCCTACCTTCGGCTCGTCGCGCCGCCACCGCTGGCGGATTTCGTCTCTGAGCAACGAGGGGGAGTTACCCTACCTCCGAGCGTTTTTAAAGTACACTACCCGCGCCATTAGCCAACGCCACCGAGTTAGCCAACGTACTGTTGGCCGCTGACAAGTTCCACCGAGTCCACCGAGGGGGATAGGGAGCGACCAGCGACGATTGAGTGGTACCGCGTTATCACCCCGCCGGGTGTTATGCCTACGCTCACCGCTCAATCGTCGCTGGTCGCATCTAACCCCCTTACCTCGCCACTGCGGCTTAAGGGACATTTCGTGTGGATAAATCTATTGGTTTTCCCGCGCCACGCTGGGATTTTCGTCCTGTTTGGTTTTTAGAAGGCTTCCAAACTGGGGTTTGGCGGAATCTCCACGGGATCAGGCCAAGGTTGTGGTAAAGGTCCGGCGCAGTGGTGCTAGGCCTTGGGAATGGCAAAGAAGAACCGGCCTATCTGCACGTTGTGCGGCCACGGGCTTATAAAAAATGGGAAAACCGCAGCCGGCACCCAACGCTGGATATGCCCAGCCTGCAAAGCCTCGTCGATCAACACACGCCCCACCACGCAAGAAAAGCGCCATTTCGCCATCTTCCTCGACTGGATCTTGTCCGGTGAATCCGCAGACCACCTCGCCACTCGCCTTGGGGTCAACCGTCGCACTCTGACCCGGTGGTTTCGCTTGATGTGGTTTATTACCGTCCCCACTGACACCGATCCGTATCGGGTCTATGACCAGGTCTTTATCGACGGAACCTACTTCCACAAGAAGTGCCTACTGGTGGCCTGTACGAAAGACCATGTCATTGCCTGGCATTGGTGTCTGAGGGAAAGCTCCAACGAATACCTCAAACTCCTCGACAAAATCGCCGAACCCCTCGTCGTGACCACTGACGGGTCAGGCGGTGCGCTCAAGGAGATCCACACAGCGTGGAAGAACGTACGGATTCAACGCTGCCTTGTCCACGTCCAACGCAACACGTTTACCGACATCAGCCGCAACCCCATATACCCAGCCCACAAAGCCATACGCCGCCTAGGCTACATGCTCACCAAGGTACGTACCCGCGATGATGCTGCCGCCTTTATCGCCGCAGTGCACCACACCCGCCTCACGTTTGGTGACTGGCTGAAACAACGCACCTATCGCAACACCGTTACGCCAGGTCAAGTGCCTAAATGGGTGGGTGAGAATCAGACATGGTGGTACACACACCGCAGCGCGCGAAGAGCGTTGCGGCGTTTAGAAAAGCTTGCTGCCAGCGGTGAACTGTTCGTATTCCTCGACCCACCCGACGGCGTAACCGCGGATTTAACCCGGGTTTTTCACTGGAAGTAGCGGGACACCGGCTGAAGAAATGAAGAAAGTGACCCTTGACCAGGTAAATTGGTAGTTGCTTAGACTCCAGACACCCAGGTCGAAAGGATCACCTTCAGGGTGAATACTACCAGCTTCCATATCGGCACCCCCGCACCTTCCCAACTGTGTTCGAACGCCGGACTCATGCTACTGGCCACCACCGCTGATCAGGTCGGGGTGGCCGCTGCGATCGACACTGAACTCGGGGACCGGCAGAACCCGAACCTGGTCCACACCACCGGCCACACCATGACCACTCTCGCCCTGGCACTTGCCCTCGGTGGGGACGACGCAAATGACGTGGACCTCCTGGATCCGCTGGTGGCCACCGGCCTGATCGACCAGGTGCCCTCAGACTCCACGGTGCATCGCCGCCACGCAGAACTCGCCGGCCTGGGTTCTGACGGCACCACGGCGATCCTGGCGGGGATGAAATCGGCCCGTCGAGCCGCCTGGGCCGCCTGCGGCACCCGCAACCCCGCAGCCCGGGCCACCACCGACAATCCACTGGTCATCGACCTGGACGCCACCGAAATCCTCTCCCACTCCGACAAAGAGCATGCCACCCCGACGTGGAAGAAACACTTCGGATTCCACCCCCCTGGCAGCGATCATCGACCACGGCGACGGGCTGACCGGGGAACCCGCAGCCGTGCTCCTGCGCCCCGGCAACGCCGGATCCAACACCGCCGCCGACCACATCACCGTGCTGGACCAGGCGGTGAGTGCTCTGCCCGAGCACGCCGACGGACACGAGTGGGACACACGCCTGCAGGTGCGTACCGATGCCGCCGGTGGTTCCCAATCCTTTCTCAACCACCTCAACGACCAGGGCCTGGCCTATTCCATCGGGTTCCCGGTGACCTGGCAGATCGGGGAGATCGCCTCGACCCTGGGGGACCCCGTCAAGCAGGGCATCATCCGCCCCGACGGCACCGTCACCGACCCGGGTGACGGCTACGTTGCCGATATCACCTCCCGGATGCGGTCCTGGGCCGGGGAACCCCTGGGCACCGACCTGGACAACTACCCCGACGATACGCGGATCATCATCCGGGTGGAACACCCCGCGTCCGGGGCGCAGCTTCGCATCACGGATGTCGATGGCCGCCGGGTTCAGGCCTTTGTCACCAACCGCCCCGGCCATGCCAACCGGCTCGACGTCCTGCACCGCGGCAGGGGCAGGTGCGAGCAACGGATCCGGGACCTGAAAGACTGCGGGTTGGGGAAACTCCCGCACGAGAGTTTCCGGATGAATCAGACGTGGTGTCATGTGGCGGTCCTGGCAATGAGCCTCGTCACCTGGGCGGGGTTGGTCACCGCTGCCGGCAGTACCGCGGCACAGCAACGGCGGTCGCGGTGGTGGGTATGGGAACCGAAGACGCTGCGGGCGAGGATGTTGTCGATCGCCGCGATCGTGGTGCGTCACGCAAGGCGGGTCAGCCTGCGCTTCGATCAGGCTGCGCCGCATCGGCAGCTCCTGGCCACATCCAGCCGCACGCTTTCGTCACTGCAGCCCTGAAGTTCCCCTACGATCTCATACCGGACCCTGGTTTCCCGGCCCAGTACCCGCCGGGACTCCGCCGACCCTGCAGCCGGTCACCCCCGTGCTGAGGACTGGAGACAAGACCCGTGAAAAATCCGGGCTAGGGGTCTCTACACTGAGGGACGCCTCAATGCCGACTACTTTCTCGGCAGTGCAGGACCGATTCGTGAGTTACTCCGTGCTGGAATCGGGCACACCCTCGTGGACATCCGCAGCCTTGGTAGTGCATATGCGCCAAGCAGGTTTAAGCGAACTTACGCGGTTGATGGAGAAGACTTCGTGCCGTACCTCCGGCCTTACGACGTCTTTGAATATCTCCCACCTGAGGCAGACCGACTCTCAGTCACGCGCACCGCGAGGCTTGAGGATTACCTGATCCAAGAAGGCGACATCCTCCAGACCTGCTCTGGTCGGAATTTGGGCCCGGTAACCATCGCGGACTCTTATCTGACCCAATCCGCGCTCTCGCACGACATGATTAGAATTCGGGTGGAGGATCTATCGGACCGGTACTATCTTCTGGCCTTTCTACGTAGTCGCGCTGGACAGCATTTACTGGCTCTTCACGATTTAGAGTGCGTTGATCCGGGTGTGCAGCTGGCCGGAGTGGATCAGGGATCCGCAAGATGTAGTGGTTGAGGTTCCGGAAACCCAGGGCGATGCCGCGTAGGTGCTCGAGCCGGCCGTTGATCGCCTCGACCGGGCCGTTGGACGCCCCGATGTCGAAGTAGGCGAGCACATCTTCCCGCCGACGCCACAGGGTTCTCCCGAGTTGAGCCAGCTCCTCCAGACCTTTCGGCAAGCCTGTGCGCAGGGTGTTGATGATCCGGTCCATCAACTTCTTGCCCTCCGAGTTCTTCGGATGCCCGTACGCCTGGATCACGTCCTGTGAGAGCATCCACGTCACCTCCAGGGCCACGTAGTCGTCATCGGTGGCCCACAGCATGTCCAGTCGCTGTTTCTGCCGCTGGACCTGACCCCTGGGGGTGTCCCCCGTACCTCGCTCAGCTCGGCAGAGTCCCCGCCACTAGACTCGGGGCACATGACAACTCGACCGGATTCCCTCCGGCATTGGGAGTACTTCGTCGCCGTGGCCGAGGAGGGCAGAGTCACCGGTGCCGCGGAGCGGCTGGGG
>CAMCJC010000272.1 GCA_945875065.1 uncultured Propionibacteriaceae bacterium
CCCTGCGTCGTCTCGGGGAGATCCTGGAGGACAAGCGCACGGAGCTTGTAACGGTCGCGGCCGACGAAGTGGGCAAGCTCATCGACCAGGCCGACATTGAGGTCTCCGAGGCTCGTGACTTCGCGAACTACTACGCCGAGTCGTCGCTGGAGACCGTCGAGGGTGCCACCCACGTCCCGCCAACAGTGACCTTGGTCACGCCCCCGTGGAACTTCCCGCTCGCGATCCCGCTGGGCGGCGTCGCCGCGTCGCTCGCCGCCGGTTCGGCGGTCCTGCTGAAGCCCGCGTCGCCCGCCAGGCGCTGCTCGGCCGTGCTCGCGGAGGCGTGTTGGGAAGCCGGCATCGACCGCGATCTCCTCCAGCTCGTCACCCTCCAGGACCGCTCCCTCGGCGAGCGTCTGGTCTCCGACGACCGCGTCGATCTTGTGATCCTCACGGGCTCCGCGGAGACCGCCGAACTGTTCCGCTCCTGGCGCCCCGACCTGCCGTTGCTGGCTGAGACGTCCGGCAAGAACGCCTTGGTCGTCACCCCGAGCGCCGACCTCGATCTGGCCGCCGCCGATCTCGTCGCCTCGGCGTTCGGACATGCCGGCCAGAAGTGCTCGGCCGCGTCGCTCGGCATTCTCGTCGGGTCCGTCGCGACCTCCAAGCGGTTCCTGGATCAGGTGGTGGACGCCACCGAGTCGCTGGTCGTCGACTGGCCGAGCGACCCGATGGCGCAGGTTGGCCCGCTGACCGAGCCGCCCGGCGAGAAGCTCATGCGCGGCTTGACGCGCCTCGGCCCTGGGGAGAGCTGGCTGCTGGAGCCGCGCCGCATCGACGAGCGGCTGTGGCGCCCCGGCATCCGCATTGGTGTCCGCCCGGGCAGCGAGTTCCACCAGACGGAGTACTTCGGCCCGGTCCTCGGCATCATGGCCGCCCGCGACCTGCCCGAGGCGATCGACTGGCAGAACGGCACCGCGTACGGTCTGACCGCCGGCATCCACTCGCTGGACGATGAGGAGATCCAGCTGTGGCTGGACCGCATCGAGGCCGGCAACACTTACGTCAACCGCGGCATCACCGGAGCGATCGTGCGACGGCAACCGTTCGGCGGCTGGAAGCGCTCGGCCGTCGGCACCGGCGGCAAGGCTGGCGGACCCAACTACGTCGCCGGGTTTGGCCACTGGGAACCCGAGCCGCTGCCGTCGCGCTCCATCACCGAGCCGCATCTGGCGCGGTTGGTGACCGAGGCGGGTCGCATCCTCGCTCCCGAGGACACCGACTTGCTGCGCACCGCCGTCGCCTCCGATCAGCGGGCCTGGCACGCCGAGTTCGGCATCCCGCACGACCCGTCGGCTCTGACCGTCGAGATCAACGCCTTCCGCTACCGCAAGACGCCAGTGACGGTGCGCGTCGAGACGAAGGCGGCGCTACCGGTGCTGCGTGAGGCCTCGGCGGCCCTCATCACGGGCTCGCACGTGGTGTTCTCGTTCGCGGCGCCGCCGCCGGAGGCTCTCGCCGCCATCCTGGAGCACCACGGGCTCACGGTCGAGGTCGCCGCCAACGAGGTTTTCGACAGGGCCGTGCGTGGTCGCGTCCGATACCTCGGCGACCGGAACCTGCTGCGAGACGTCGGCGGCTCCATCGACGTGACGGTGTATGCCGGCGCGTCGCTGCTGCCGGGCAGGCTCGCGCTGCTCCCGTATCTGCGGGAGCAGGCGGTCTCGATCACGAACCACCGGTTCGGGCACCCGACGGCACTAACCAGCGGGCTGCACCTGTAACAGAATCAGCGGCGGGGCCCCGAGGGGCCCCGCCGCTTGCGTGCTCAAAGGTTCTAGGGAAGTTCAGCGCGTGCCTGCCGCAGGGCACAAACGCAATCGGGCGCCTGATGCTGGGTGAACTCGACGCCCTCACGGGCCAGATAGGCACGACCCAGGTGCCCTAGTGCCTCGTTGTACAGGGCGACGAGCTTGTCCCACCGGGTGGCGGATTCGTCGAGCTTCTCGGCGAAGTCATCAGCGTCGAGAGCGTGCACGTAGGCGTCGACGGCAGAAACCACCGTGGTGACGTACTCATGCATGGCGGTCGAATCCGCGTCCCCGGTGGCTCCGAGTGTCGCGAACCGTCCGGACCATTCGCCTCGTCTCAGCACGAGGTCTCCGCCTGTGAGCTCCGCTAGGCGCGCGTCCATCCGACGTCCGCACCGAAAGAGGTTCCAGGCGGCCGAGTTGGCCCGCCCCCTTGGCAGTGTGTGCAGCACCCGGTCGTCGACTCCGCCGACGACCTGCCCCGCGACCTGGAGGACCAGAAGCGCGGAGTCACATAGGAGGTGTCGTGAAGTCACCAAGAGATCGTCTCACCTCGCGCACCGTTACACAAGACACAGAACCCCTCTTCAGAATAACAATCAGATTACTTGTTCGCTGTCGACTTTTCGGCTAGTCTAGGACTAAAGTTCCTTTCATGCTGTCATCCGATTGGCCAGGGTGACCCGGGAGCGCTGCACCGTCGCAGAGTAGGCTGAACACATGATCTTCATAGTAGTTAAGTACCAAACGAAACCGGAGTGTACCGAGAAGTTCATTGACGCGATGCGTCCGTTCACTGAGGCGACCCGCAGCGAGCCGGGCAACAAGTGGTTCGAGTGGTCCCGCAGCGTCGACGACCCCAACGAGTTCGTGCTGGTCGAAGCGTTCGACGATGACGCCGGCCAGGCGCACGTCACCGCCCCCCACTTCCAGGAGGGCCTCGATACCATGCGCCCGCTGCTCGCCGCGACGCCGCGGATCATCTCCCGAGTCATCGAGGGAGATGGCTGGGACGAGATGGGCGAGCTGAAGATCGGTTAGCTCAAAGACGCCTCGAACACGAAGTCGTCACAGAGCTGAGTCCCGACCCGCATCGTCTTCGTGCCGACCTGCGCGAAGCCCTGCTTGACGTAGAAACGGCAGGCACGGGCATTGCCCTGGTTGGTGGACAGCCAGATGGAAGCCGCGCCGAGGTTTCGCGCGCGGCGTTTGGCCTCGGCGATCAGGGCCGCGGCGACCCCGTCGCCATGTCGTCCGTCCCGGACATAGCACTTCGACAGGCACGCGGCGGGCCGACCACGGACACCGTACTCAGGTTCGGGGGCGTAGTCGTCGCCGAGCATCATCAGGACGTACCCGTCGAGGTCGTCCGTGACGAGGACGACGTGGTCCGGGGCCGCGAGATACTCACGGAACCGCTCGGGGTTCAGGTGATCCGAGATAAAGGCGGCGATGTCGGCCTGCGGTAGCTCAGGCGGACACGCCAGCGGAAAGGTTTCGCCCGCCAGGGCCGCGAGAGCCTCGACGTCGCCAGGGACGGCATCGCGGACCATCAAGACGCGAGCCGATCCTCAACGTGCTCCTGGAGGGTCGCATTCGACTCACTCGACCACCACTTGGCGACGGTGCGGATCGGGTAGATCACGACCTCCTGCCCCGGCGTGAGCAGCGCCATCATGGTGCGACCGTTGTCTTCTCGGGAGACCGCCCAGTCGAGCCCCCGCTCCTGCGACAGCGCCTCCCCGACAGCGACGCCGACGGCGTTGACGAACGTTTCGGGGTCCCAACGGTCCTCCTGCGGGAGGGACAGCCAGCCATGGCGCGCCTGAACGGCGAATCCCGAGACCGCCGTGACGCCGCCCGAGGCGACCTCACGAGGCAGCGTCGCGAGCGTGTCAGTCAGCCATACCCGCTCCGCGCCGGTAAGCCGTTCGATGGACGCCATGAGGCACCTCCTACGTGGGTTTCCCGAACCTTACCTACCGGAAGGACTTCCGAACGGCCCACTTAGGTCAACTGGACGGCTGACACGTTTGTAGATTCTCAAGCCAGGGGTCGACGAAACCATGGAAACGCTCGGGGTCGTCGCGGCGCATGCAGTGGCCGATGTCGTCGAGATATTCGAACCTGACTAGGTCATTCGCGAGGATGGCACGGTCGCAGGCCAGGTTGCCGTCAGCGTCCCACAGCACCAGCGTGGGCTTACGAAGCGCGTTGAACACCTCGGCCGGGTCAACCGGGCCCAAGTCCATCTCCAGGAGCATGTCCAGGTCGACCCGCACCTTGGAAGCGGCCCACGCATCAAGTTCCGCATCGGACCACGAGGTCTCGTCGGCAAG
>CAMCJC010000273.1 GCA_945875065.1 uncultured Propionibacteriaceae bacterium
ACAGGATTACGCCGGTCCAGCGAATGAAGTCTTGAGGTAGACGCAAAAGATTGAGCAGTGTCGAGCCAAGCAAGGTAAATGTGGTGAAGCTCAGGACGAGGCCGGCGACGACAAGGTAGGGGCGCCACCGGGATGCGCATTGCTGGGCCTCAGGGCTACCTTGTGCTGGGAGCGTCCCCAGCGCGCCAGACGGGCTTGGTCTGCCGGAAGCACTTTGAGTGCCGGACGCACCCTGGCCACCCAGGTTAATGCCAGGAGCGACACCCATATTGACGCTTCCCACCTTGGCGCCCTGACGCGCTGACTGCGCACCACCCGATAGGAAAATCACCGGGAGGACCGGGAGAATACACGGTGAAATACCCGTGATTAATCCTCCGAGGAGGCCAACAAGTATTAATGCGGTCATATTGCCTTCTTCCTTTCGAACTGATGACTTATGCAGGGTTCGATGCTGATGCTCATTCGGATTGGCCGAAGGTTCGTTTCCGCGCGTTACATGAATCACGGGTTGTTGAGCAATCCACCGTAAGGGTGTGCTTCGAATAGCTCGTGACGGTATCGCCTGATACCTCCATCAGTGAAAGGACACATCCTCCATGAAAACCTTGAAATTTGTCGCAGCATCTTCTCTCGCTATCGTCACCGCACTGGGGCTGGCCGCGTGCGGCACCGCTGGTTCTGGCTCTATGAGCAACAGCAACAAGAATCAGCCAGCGGTGTCGAATACGACGGACGACAAGATGAGTGACGGGAAGATGAGCGACGGAAAGACGGGTGACGACAAAATGAGCGATGGCAAGATGAGCGACGGAAAGACGGGTGACGACAAAATGAGCGACACCAAAATGACCGACGACAAAATGAGCGATAACAAGATGACTGATAACAAAAAGGCGGTGGGCTAAAGGCTTTTCTCCCGCACTTGTCGCGCAGGCGCGACCGTGCGTCGTGGCTTTTCTGTCACCATCTAATTTTTCATCACAGAACAAAACCCGCAGGAGCGATTAACACATCGCTCCTGCGGGCGTATGTCGGCACGTGTTGGGCACCCGTTGTCGGCCTCGTGGCGTTATGGCGCTCATCGGTGTATGCGCGTTTGGGTGCGCCTTGATTATCCTTGCTTGATTACTCCAGTAGAATGCACACTTCGGTCACGAGTTAGTGTGTCGGTACCACATCGGGTGTCGTCAGCTAGAAGAGGAATGCTCGCAGCTAGGGAGTCACCTCGCATGGGCGTCAGGGAATCTTTGCGACCTTGTCGGCCGGAAGATTGTAGGCGTGCTGCAGCGTGAGGTGATACAGGTTATACAGCTCGGCGGGTTGCTGTGCTCATGATCGTTCATCATCAACGACCCGGCGGGCAAGCACCGCCCATTCGGACTCAACGTGTTGGCCGACGACGTCCAGACCGAGCTCATTGAGACGAGTTAACCTGGTAAGGTCAGGGCGAGTAAAGGTAACGTGAAGCACGTCGGGGTCTTTCAGGTGGAAGGCGTAAGAACCTCCAACATCGGAAGACCCAAACCCCCTAGCACCGACGCACCGCCCCGATCACGCTCTCGGTACACCGTCGATTGCGATGAGCCACATCTCCTCGCCCTCGAAAGAACTGATGAGACCCGCGATAGAGGGACGGCTGGCCCACGGTGGACACCCGGTGCTCGACTGGATGGTCGACAACATTCACGTGCACACCGACCCGGTCAGGAACATCACTCCCGACAAGCAGAAATTCACCAAGAAAATCGACGGCGTCATCGTTACCATCAGGGCCCTCGACCGCACCATCCTAGGAGGCAGCACCAGCACCGGGGCTTCGGTGTACGACGAGTGCGTCCTACCGGTTTTCTAGGTCAACGTGAAGCGCAGCGTAACGAGATTTCTCCCCGGTGTCTCGTCCGTTCAGTTGGTCGCTTCGTAGCGGATTAGTTCCACTGACGCTCGATTTCGTCGATCAGTTTCTGGTCGTGTTGGAGCCCTAGACGCTCGGCAAGAATTTCTAGGAGATCAAGCTCCTGCTTGCTGATCTTGCCATCGACCGCAGATGCAATGACAGCTGCCCGGTAGAGCTTTGGAGCGCCATCGGCGGAGATCGAGCTGATTCGTTCCCAAAGATCCTCTTCATCTACTTCGATTTGGCTCTTGAAGGACTCGATGTAGCGCAGGTGGGCCTCGCCGTTATTACCGCTTTGCTCGGCAGACACCGTGAGGTAGTGCAGGAGAAGTCGCTCCTTGTTTCGGACGGTCTTGTCAATGTTGATGATCCACCACAGAACTGCAAGAACTGCCTCAACGTTCTCTGCTTGGGCGACAATTCGATGGGAGGCCTCGATGATTTGGGCTTCTCTGCGAAGCAAGATCTTGGCCCGTTCGCCTGCCGCCTTGGTCATCCATCGATTGACTGCAGTCGTCAAGGGGATAGTGACACCAGGGATAGTGAACTTGATGATATTGCGTTGAAGAAGGTACTTTCCGACGACTGGCAGACTCTTGAGCGTCGCGAGAGTTGCGCCGCTGAATATCTTCTTCATGATGGGACGTATGAAAGCGGGCAGTCCCTTCATGACGGCGTTGCCTGCGGTCTCACCTGCCTTGATGCCGAAAGCCAGTTTCACCAGCTTCCACGTGTCATCTGGGTCATTGAGATCTAGCGGAACGCCATAGAGCACGGAGATGTCGTGGGTCATGCGCAGCTGCATGTAGGACGTATAGCTCAGGTCAATGACGAAACTCGCGCCGCCTGCGGGTATTGTCAGAGGGGAAGCGCCGCCACCGGTGCCAATCGTTGCGGCGACAGCACTTGTGTAGGCAGCTGAACTGAGAGCACCTTCGATGGCTGCATAGTTTGCGGCCATCTTGATACGGGCATCGACGACAGCATCGGGCGGAAGGTTCGGGTATTTCTCCTTGAAGTAGTCCGCATCAACTTGCGTCACATATTGGTAGAGCGAGAACCCAAGGAGCTTGGTGAACCAGTCTCCACTCTTCAGGTCGTCCATCGAGAGGTTCGACACGAACTCACGAATGCGCGCAATCTCCCGCTTGACGTGATTTCTCTCTTCATCAGAGGAAGCGATCTCCTCATCAATCGGATCCACCACGAAGACTTCGTTGTCATCGCCATCCGTACGGTCCATGCCCTCACCTCCTTTTACATTAGGCATATGGTACGTCAAGACACTGTCAGTGAAACACTGTCAATTCATGTTATCCCGAGAAGGAGACGCAGACATGGGCCTTGTCAACTGGATCCGCGATGAGAACACCCGCCACGCTGACAACCACCAGCTGTCGGGCCAGTACTCGTTCCTGTTCGGTCCCACCACGTCGGGGCGGACAGTGCCGAGCGTAGGGCGATGCAGATGACCACCATCTACTCCATCGTGCGGATCCTCGCCGCCTCGCCGATCTACATCTCCGCCCACGCTGCCCTTCGAGCAGCTCACCAGCCCCGAACTCACCCAAGCCGGCAGAACAGCCGCCGCCCGACAAACGAAAACTCCCCCGGCGCGCGCCGGGGAGCGACCCAAAGCAATTTCTTCGACACAGATTCGTGAAGAAAGAGCCTTCTAGTGGAGCCCAAGGGGTACGTGTCGAACTCATTCCTGCTCGCGACCGCGTGTTGCTCGTTCAGGGAACGCGCTCGTGTCTACCATCCAATCGATCGACATCAAGAATCATCACTTCTCGGATTGCGTGCAGCACCGTGAAGGAGGCGCCCGCTCAAAGTGCGCCCCGAAGCGGCTATCACGGACCGAGAGCCGTGATGGGGACGACACAGACGCCGTCGGGACGCCGGTAGCTGAAGCGGCCTCCTGTCACCACTATGAGCGCAGCCGCCTCGCCGTGTCTTTCATGATCGATCTTGCCGGCCATCCGCAGTAGTGAAGCCGCAGCAGCATCTGCCACAGACTCTCCCAGCTTGACCTCGATCCCGGCCCATCTTCCGTCAGGGAGCTCGAGCACCGCATCGACTTCGTGCCCTGTCTGGGAATCGCGCCAGGAGGTGAGCGCTGCACCTGAGGACTGGCCGTAGACTCGCAGGTCGCGCATGACCAGAGACTCGAAATGCAAGCCCGCAGCATTGAGGTCCTGACGCA
>CAMCJC010000274.1 GCA_945875065.1 uncultured Propionibacteriaceae bacterium
GGCAACACCCCTCGCCGCCCACCCCCCCGCGCCCCCAAACGGCCGTTGGGTCCCCCCCGGGGGGGGGGGGCGGGGGGGGGGGGGGGGAGGGGGAGGGGCCTTGGAAGGTGAAATGCAAAACGGCTATCATTTGCGATTAAGGAGAGGGTCATTGAACTACACCTCGTTGACTAGGGGCGATGTTCCTGGACTGACTCAGGTCTGTGGCTCTCTCCACCAGATAAGGAACAGACCGGGAGAGCCCCGGACGCCATGGAGATAGGGGAACGACCAATGACGCTCTCACGTCGAGCAGTGCTACGGGCCATGCAGGCCGGAGGGCTGATTGCCAGCGGGTTCGGGCTCGAGGCCTGCAGTCGCGGTCCCTCCGGGGAACCGCAGAGCTCGGGAAGCCCGGGCAAACCAGGCGGGACCCTGCGGGCTGCGTTCGTGGGAGTCGGTTCGGCCGAGACGCTGGACCCGTTTATGGGCCCCACCCCGCTCGATTCGGTCCGGATCCGCGCGATCCACGGGCTGTTGGGGGTGCTCGACCCGACCCAGCCCGACGGGGTTCGATTGGGCGCCCTGGAGTCGGTGAAGCCTTCGCAGGATCTGTCTACCTACACCTTGCGGCTGCGTTCAGGAATCACGTTCACCGATGGTTCGAAGGCCACCGCCCAGGACTTGGTGTACTCGCTGAACGCTCCGATGAAGCTGCCGGCGCTGCCCTACATGAAGATCGTCGGGGCCAACTTCGACCTGGAAAAGGCCCGTGTGGTGGACGACCTCACCGTCGAGCTGCCGACGCTGCGGCCAATCGCCGACGGGGCCATGGTGCTGTGCCAGAACACGGTGCTGATCAAGGACGGCACGGCCGCCTTCGAGGCTGGCACACCCACCTGCGGTCCGTTCAAGGTCGCCGAGTTCGTCCCCGGTCAGGGCACCGCGCTAAAGCGTTTCGACGAGTACTTCGGTGGGGCGCCGCTACTGGAGGGGCTTGAATTGCGCTCGATCCCGGCGCTGGATGCCCGGGTCAGTGCGCTCACCTCCGGTCAGGTGGACTACATCGGTGACGTCGGTCCGGTGAAGTATCGAACCCTAGCCGCCGAAGGGAAGGTTACCCTGAGCAAGGCCGAGCCACCGTTCGTAACGGCGCTGTCATTCAATATGAATCTCAAGGACCCAGCCTTCGCCGATGTCCGCGTCCGCCAGGCGTTCAAGCTGGCGGTGGACCGGCAGAACATGCTGGACACCGTGTTTAGCGGCGGTGGCGTCCTAGGCAACGACCTATCGTCCCTGGGCTTCCCCGACTACGCCGATGGAATCCCGCAGCGGCAGCGCGACGTGGCCCGGGCCAAGGAACTGCTGGAGCAGGCCGGCGCCAAAGATCTGAAGGTCACCCTGGTTACGGGATCCGAGATCCAGGGCATGGCGGAAGCGTCGACCATGATGGTCGAGAACCTCAAAGACATCGGGGTCACCGTGACCTTGGACGCTAAGCCCCAGGGTCAGCTGTACGCAGACATCGCAACCTACATGTCCTCCGCCTTCGCGGCGAACTACGCCCCGCCCACCCCAACTCTTTCCGGGTACACCACCACGAGGGTGGCTGGCTCGCCCAGCACCTTCGGCTTCGACCGTCCCGACATTGATGAGGACATCTTCCAGGCCCGGGGAAGCGCCGATGCCGGGCAGCGCAAGGAGAAGGCCGCGGCGGCGCAGCAGAAGATGTGGGACGAGGACAATGTCATCATCCCAGTCTTCGTCGCCACCATCGACGCCCACGCCACCGGCGTGAAGGGCGTCGTCAGCGAGCCCTGGCCCACCTTCGATAAGGCGTCGCTCTCCTGAGCATGCAGGCACGGGCCCGCCGGGCCTTGAGCCGGCTGGCCTGGTCACTGCTCACCCTCGTGCTGGCGGCGGTGGTGATCTTCGGAGCCACCGAGGTGCTTCCCGGCGACGCCGCCGCCCAACTGGTCGGCGCGACCGCCACGGACCAGGAGGTCGACCAGTTGCGCCAGCAACTCGGGCTGGATCGCCCGGCCTGGCAACGATTCCTGGAATGGGCTGGTGGGGCGCTGCGGGGCGACCTGGGTGTCAGCCTGACCAGTGGACGGCCCGTGGGGGAGTCGATCGAACAGCCTGGTGCTGACCGTGCTCGCCTTCCTGATCGCCGCCCCTATCGCTTTGGTGCTCGGGCTAGTGGCCGGGATGCGCGAGGGTCGGCTCGCCGACCGCGTCACCACCGGGCTTGGCCTGCTCGCGGTCGCTGTGCCCGAGTTCTTGGCGACCGTGGCGTTGAGCATCGTGTTTGCGCAGTGGCTGGGCTGGTTCCCGCAGATCACCCTGGTCAGTCTCGGCGGAGCCCCCTGGGATCGACCCGAGGGGATGGTGCTTCCGGTGCTTTCGCTGTCGTTGCTCGGCTGCGCCGTCGCCGCACGCACCACGCGCGCACGTGTCGTCGATGTGGTGCACACGCCCAGCATTGAAGCGGCGCGGCTGCGCGGGGTGGGCGGCTGGCGGCTGGCGCTGCGGCACGTGCTGCCGAACGCGGTGCAACCGACCATGCAGGTCGGTGCCGTGATGTTCGGGAGCCTGGTCGGCGGCTCGGTGGTGGTTGAGTTGGTGTTCAATTACCCCGGGGTGGGCTACGAACTGCAACAGGCCGTCGGCCGCCGCGACCTGCCCTTGGTGCAGGGCATCGGCCTGGTGCTGTGTACGGTCTCGCTGGTGGTGCTGTGGCTCGGCGACCTGGCAGTGGCCTTCCTCGATCCACGGGCTGGAGCGGCGGATGACTGAGCGGAGGTGGGTGTCCAGGGCCGGCACCGTAGCCGCCGGGATAGGACTACTCACGGTCCTGGCGGCCGCCTGCCTGGGGGGACTCGTCGACGGCCCGGATGCGAACGAACAGGTCGGCGCGCCGTTCCTGGCTCCGGGCTCGGGGATGCCGTTGGGAACCGACGGCATCGGTCGTGACGTGTGGACCCGACTCCTGCACGGCGGGGGCCGGATCCTGCTAGTGGCGGTCGCCGCAACAGCGGTGACAGTGCTGGTCAGCATCGCCCTGGCGGTGTTCTCCGCACTACTCGGGGGCAGGAGCGGCGAGCGCGTGGTGCGGATGGTCGACATGGTCGGAGTCATCCCCGGCCTGCTCCTGATGCTGCTGTTCGGAACAGGCTTCCCCCATAACGACATGGCGGTCGCGGTCGCGATCGCCCTGGTATCGGTGCCTTACTCCACCAGGGTGCCGCGGGCCGCAGTACGCCGGGTCGTGAACTCCGGATTCGTGGAGGTCTCCCGCAGCCGAGGGGACAGCTGGTGGCAGACGATAAAACACGACCTGCTGCCGAACCTGGTCGCGCCGCTGGCCACCGAGACCGGGCTGCGCCTGACCGGTTCGCTGCACCTCGCCTCGACCGCGGGATTTCTCGGCCTCGGCCAGGGCCCGCCGAACGCCAACTGGGGTCGGATGGTGCAGGAGAACGTCGAGGGCATGTTCCTCAACCCCTGGGGCGTGATAGCGCCGGCCACGGTGCTGGTGGTCGCCATCGTCTCGATCAACGTGCTCACCGACGACCTGAGCCGCGTTCTGAGGAGCCGACGATGAACGCCGTGGTGCGGGTGACCGACCTGCGTGTGCGGACCCGGGAAGCCGGCGCCCTGATCGTCGACGGTGTCGACCTGGAGATCCAGCCGGGCGAGGTGGTCGGGCTGATGGGGCCTAGCGGCTCGGGTAAGACCACCCTCGGGCTGAGCCTGGTCGGCCACCTGCGTCCCGGGCTAGTGCTGGCCGGCGGCGGCGTACGGGTGGGGGACCTGGATCCCTTCCAGCACCCCCCGACGCGTCCGGCGGCGAATCGTATCCTTCCTGGGCCAGGACCCCGCGGCCGAACTGAATCCCGCCCGGAGGATCGGCTCTCTGCTGATGGAGCGGGCCGCCGACGCGGCGCGGCCGATGTCGCGTACCGAGGTCGGGAAACTGCTGGAGACCCTCGGGCTGCCAGAGGGAGGGGAGTTCTGGAGGCGCCGGCCGTTTCAAATCTCGGGGGGACAGGCCCGCAGGGTCGCGATCGCTCTGGCCCTGTGCAACCGACCACGGGTACTGGT
>CAMCJC010000275.1 GCA_945875065.1 uncultured Propionibacteriaceae bacterium
CCTGCAGCGAACCACGGCTTCCTCATCCGACTCCAAGGTTCGGGCCGATGGCACGCCGGTTGGTTTCCACGATGTCGCGACCGCCGACGACCTGCTGCCGACTCTGGCCAAGGGGAAGATCGCGCTGGAGTTTGAGGCGCGCCGGACGGCTGTCGTCGAGCAGGCGGTAGCGCTGGCGAAGCAGGCGGGCGGGACCGTCGATCTCGAGGACAACGCCTCACTGATCGACGAGATCGCGAACCTAGTCGAGGAGCCGGTGGGCATTCTCGGGTCGTTCGACGAACGCTACCTGGAACTGCCTGACCGCATCCTCGTCATGGTGATGGCCAAGCACCAGCGTTACCTTCCCGTTCGGGACTCCAACGGGTGTCTACTCGCTCGTTTCATCACCATGGCCAACGGCACCTGCGACACCGCGCTCGTGGCGAAGGGCAACGAGTCCGTGCTGCGCGCCCGCTACGAAGATGCCCTGTTCTTCTGGAACCAGGACCTGGAGACCGAATCCCTCGAGGAGTTCGTCCCCGGCCTGGAGCAGTTGACGTTCGAGAACCGCCTCGGCTCGGTCGGCAAGCGCTCCCGCCGCATCGCCGCCGTCGCCGCGGCGCTTGGAAGCACCCTCGAACTCGGTACCGACCAACAGGTCACGCTCGCCCGGGCCGGGGAGCTTGCGAAGTTCGACCTGGCCACCAAGCTGGTGACCGAGATGACTAAGCTCGCAGGTTTCGTCGCCCGCGAATACGCCCTCCGCAAGGGGGAGACCCAGAGCGTCGCCGACGCACTGTACGAGATGGAGCAGCCGCACACCACCGCCGATGCAGTTCCGGCCTCGAGACCGGGTGCGCTGCTTGCCTTGGGTGATCGATTCGACCTGTTGATGGCGATGTTCGCGCTCGGAGCCAAGCCATCGGGCTCTTCAGATCCGTACGGGCTGCGGCGAGCCGCGCTTGGTGTCGTGCGAATCCTGCGTGAGGACGCCGCGTTCAGCGGGCTATCGGTGCGTGATGGCCTGATTGCCGCCGCAGATGCGCTGCGTGCGCAGGGAATCGAGGTATCGGACGAAGCGATCGCGGCTGCCGAAGAATTCACCATCGGCCGCTTCGCACAGCTGATGCGCGACGAGGGACGCTCGGCGGAGGTCGTGCAGGCTGTCCTGCCGTCGGCAACGCACCCAGCGAATGCCGCGGCCAAGGCGCGGGAGCTGGAGAAGCTGATCGGTGAGGCGGACTGGCGCGCCATCGTCGAGGCATTGGTGAGGATCAACCGCATCGTCCCACCAGGCACTGCACCCACGTTCGACGCGGGCGTCCTGGAGAATGATTCGGAGAAGGCCCTTGCCTCGGCCGTCGCGGACCTGAAGCCGAGTAGTGGGATTAGTGCCTTCGCCGAGCTGGCGAAGCCGCTGGTCACCCCGATAGCCGAGTTCTTCGAGGAAACCCTCGTGATGGCCGAGGATCAGGACCTGCGGATCGCCCGGCTTGGCCTGCTGGCCAAGGTGGCAGAGCTGGCGCCGCTGGGGGTCGACTGGGCGGCCGTCGATACGGCAACCAAGCAGTAGCTGCGAAGTTGGCTCAGCCTGTCAGTAGTAGTGACCTTCAAGGAAAGCTTCAAGTTTTTGACAGAGAGTCGTAACTTTCGTCAGACTTTCGGTCATGGTCCCGCCGGCGACAACCGTCAATACGGCGAGCGAACACAAGTCGTAAGGAAACCCATGTCCAGAATTGACCAGATCGAGCAGCTGCTCAAGCGTCTCGTCGCGCTCACTCCCGACCTCGAGGGCGCGATCCTCGTCACCCTCGATGGCCTGCCCATCGCGTCGGCTTTGGCCGGCGGAGCCGACGAGGACCGCGTCGCCGCCATGGGCGCCGCCGCCCTAGCGACCGGGTCGCGCACGGTGAGTGAACTCGGCCGTGGAGAACTCGAGCAGGTCCTGGTCAAGGGCAGCGAGGGCTACATCGTGCACATCGCCGCCGGACGCGAAGCGGTCCTGATCGGCATCTCCAACGGCCTGGCCAAGCTCGGCATGATCCTGTTCGAGATGAAGTCGACCGCCAGGGACCTCGCCCGCGAACTGGCATGAGTTCGATGGAGGACATGACCTGCCCGGGCGAGGCCCAGCAGTGGACTTACTACGACGGCACGAGCCGCCGTATCGTGACCACCGATCAGGAGACGTTGTTTCCCTCCGGTGAGTTGATCGTCTCCCAGACCGACACTGAAGGCATCATCACCACGTGCAACGATGCCTTCGTGCACATGTCTGGGTTCGCCAAGGAGCAGCTGATCGGGGCGCCGCACTCGATCCTGCGACACCCTGATATGCCGAAGGCGGCGTTCGCCGACCTGTGGCAGACCGTTAGTGCGGGCAAGCGCTGGTCTGGGTACGTGAAGAACCTTCGGGCCGATGGCGGGTTCTACTGGGTCTATGCGACGGTGATCCCGAAGATCCGGGACGGCAAGGTCGTCGGACACACGTCCGTGCGACGGGAACCTTCGCGCGACAAGGTGAACGAGCTTGCCGAGGTCTACGCGCGCATGGTAGCGGAAGAGAGGCGGTGACGTCATGGAGTTTGCCATCAGCCCGGACGTGAACGTCAAGAACGCGACCGACTGGTTCATCCTGAACACGAAGGTGCAGCGCATCACGGGATTGCAATTCCACCCGACGGCGTACAACGACTTCGCAGATCTGCACGCGGCTTTTGAAGAGGGACGTGCCGACCTCATCTACGCCAACGCTGCAGACACGGCCTACCTGGTGCGCGACAAGGGCTTCATTCCCGTTGCTTCGGCGAAGTCAGTCGCCAAGGAAGCGGTCATAGTCGTCTCTGACAAGAGCCCCTACCATCAGATCACCGACCTCAAGGCGCCCGTGACCGCGGCCGCCACGTCATCGCCGGACATTGAACGGCTCTGTCGGATCATGCTCGAACCCGCGAACATCGTTTACGGCGACGTGGAGTTGAGCATCAGACCCAACCCCGTCCTTGTCGCCAAGGCGCTGCTGCAGGATCAGGTGCAGGTCGGGTTCTTCCCGGAGGAAGCCTTCGACGAGCTGTCATCGATGGTGCGGATGCAACTCCGTGAGCTGGTTCGCAGCCGCATCTACGTGGTCAAGAGCAGCCTGCTCGTCAGCCCGCGCCTGGCAGACCAGGTCGAGATGCTGTGGCAGGGGCTCGACGGGCTATCCAAGGACCCCGCGAATGCGGAGTTGTTGGCCGGCCTAGGGGCCCCCGATGGCTGGGAACGTCTCGGGCAAGAGGACGTCGAGTTCATGATCGACCTCATGGACGCTCTATCGCAGGAGGGGGAGGCTCCCCGCCACCGAGCCTAAGACACGTTAGGCGGCGCCGATGAGACGGTCGATCTCGACCCCCACGGCGCCGTCTTCGTGTTTCCCGAGTTGGGAGAAGCCGCGGTCCAATAGGATCGGGTCACAGGCAGCCATGATGTACCCGCGCCCGACTAGTTCCAGCATCTGAAGGTCGTTCGGCATGTCGCCGAACGCGACGCAGCCGTCGGGGTCGATTGCCAGACGGGTGAGGAGTTCCGCAAGGGCGGAGCCCTTGGTGACTCCCGGGGCAGACAGCTCTACCGCTCCGTGCTGGGAGTGCCATGAGAAGGTCGCTTGCAGCAGGCCTGAGGCAGCGCTTTCCGCAATTGGAGCGAAGGTATGCGTGTCTGCCCGGTCAGTCCACGCGATGACCTTGACCACTGGCTCCAACGCGACCAGATCCTGCAGGGGCATCACGGTCTCTGCGGGGCCAAACGGGCCATTCGGGAACGAATCTTCGCGACCCCAATCGACTTCGTACTCGACGGCGTACGAGACGGCTAGCTCCGACGGTAATGCGCTGGCAAAGCGCAGCACCGCCTCGGGGTCAATGGGGTGGATCAGGCTTGGCCTAACCGCATTCAACGGTCCGAGAGCCGCACCGTTGCTGGAGATGACCCACGGGTTCAGATCAGCCAGGTCCCGCACCCCCTGCAGCAGGCGTCGTGGTCGGCCCGTGGCCACCACGAACCCCACGCCGCGCAATACTGCGCGACGTGCGGCCGCCAGGTTGCCTAAGTGGGGTAATGAGCCC
>CAMCJC010000276.1 GCA_945875065.1 uncultured Propionibacteriaceae bacterium
CGAACACCTCCCAAACCTAAACCCAACACACAATCTTGTTTAATGTCGGCCATAGAGGCTGGTCCACTTCTTTCCATGCGGGCAGGAGTGAATAGGCGGCCTAAGGATGAGGCAAATGACAGGGACTGTCCTTAGCAGAATCGAGATGACATGAAGATTTGTATCGCTATCGCTGCTGCGTTCACCTTCGCGCTCCCTCAGGCAGGTGTTCAGGTAAATGTGGTGCCGGTGCCTCAGGAAACCTGGGCAGCGGTGAACAAGCCGCAGGCGCACTGGCTCTGCGAGGTATTCAGGCTGCAATGTCCTCGTAAATGATCCCGAAAACGGGATCACAGATTTCCTGGCCTCGGTTCCGGTACTCTCATCGGAGATACGTCCCGTGTCGTCTCGGGGGTGGCTAGGATGGGGGCATGCCAACCCGTGCTAGTTTCAGTAAAACCGGTGGCTGGCAGGACGTGCCCATAGAGCCCTTGGGGGGAATCCTCCTGGGACTCGTCACGGTGCTATCGCCTGGGGAGGGATCGAGCGGTGTTGGCCTCCTCGTAGCGGGGGTCATGGTGCTTGCCACAATGAGCCTTGCCCGGAACCGTTGGGTGGCTTCGCTACTTGCTCTAGCCGGCCTCACAGGATCGTTCGTGTTCCACATAGGCCTGACGGCCAGCACCCTCGGGACATCGCTCTTCGTCTATCACTGGATGCGCTACCGACGTCCCGGGCGATGGTGGCTCGTGGCGATCGATCCGCTCGTACACATGGCAGTGTGGGTAGTCAACAACGGTCTGGACGATTGGCTCACCAACATTCTTGCTTTCATCGCCTTCACGGGTTTTGTCGCCGTCGCGGGTGCGATGGCAGGGCGCAAGCAGGAGGCCGCTGAGCAGACCAAGGCCGAGGCAGAGAAGGCGCTTCGTGCCACGCGGCTTCTCGTGGCGAGTGAGCTTCATGACAGTGTGGCCCAAAGTCAGGCCCTGCTCGTTATGAACCTAGAGGAACTGATGGACGACCCTAAGCTGGATGAGGGGCTTGAACCGCAGGTCCTGGAGGCCTTGGAGCTCTCCCGACAGGCGGCTACGGAACTTCGCGCGGCCATGGCGGCCCTTCGAAACGTGGACAGCGACTTCCACTCGCTGGGACATCCCGCCGGACACTCGCTGGCGGATCAGTGGGCCCAGGTGCAGGCGGTACTGTTCGACAGCGGTTTCGCGCCCGAGATGCGGTTCGAGGTTGCTGAGATGAGGGTCGATCGCGAGGTGGAACACGCGCTGTCGCGCGTCCTCGGCGAGTTGGTGGCCAACATCGTGTGGCATGGAAGACCAGGCAAGTGCGTCGTTGAAGTCCTGGCTGGTGACGGCTTCGCGACAGTCCGAACCGAGAATGAGGTTGGCGACGAACCCGCGTCCAAGGGCGGAGGCGACGGCCTAGCCGGCATGCGGCAACGCGTCGAGATGCTGGGTGGGACCTGCGAGTTCGGAGCTCAGGGCTCGCGATGGGTTTCAGTAGTCAAGGTGCCGGTCTAGCGCACTCCCTCGGAGAACCCCGGTCACTCTCCGTGGCCGGGGTTTTTCGCGTCCAAGAGCAGGCAACAACTTTGGGGGCAACTGCGTTGACCACCCTACGAGCGATTCGTAATGTTATGGTCAACAAGAGGTCCAAACACCTGAACCTTGGATGACAAAACTTGAGAACTGGATGAACGTGACTCTGTGACTTTCCAAAGGCAGTGAACGTCAGGCTATCGGTCTATTCGTTTCGCTCTCTCGGGAAGTGAACAAGAAGTCAAGAAAAGCGGCGGTGCGCTTCGGAAGTGCCTACGCCGAACTGTATCGATCATCCTGCGAAGACCACTGCCGCTTACATGGTGGCGAATCATTGAGAAAGCCTAGGAGTACGACCCGTGAGTGACCGTCTCTTGCCGATGTCTCCCGCCCAGCAGGGCATGTACTTTGACTGCCAGCTTCGGCAGCCGGTCGACTACCACATCGTCCTTGATCTCGAACTCGAGCCTGTTGACCGCCAAGCCTTGGCGCACGCGGTTGACGTTGTGATTGCGGAACAGCCAGCTCTGCGTACCGCAGTGGTCGAGAGCTCGGAAGGGCCCGCGTACACGGTGTTTAGCGACGTCGCCGCCCCCTTCGCCTGGTACGACGCGGTCGAAGACGCCGATAGCGTGGACTCCCTGTTCACGCGTCACAGCCACGCACCCTTCCAGCTCGATCGGGCGCCGCTGTTCCGTGTCGTGGCGGCACGCGTTACCGACGCGGTGCGGCTCCTCATCATCTGTCACCACCTGATCGCCGACGGTGAATCTGTGAGCATGCTGGCCACTCGGCTACTGGAGCTGTCACACGGCGACGCCAGCGGGGAACTCGACCCGGAGCCCGGAATGGCCGTCTATCAGGAGGGCCAGGCTCTGTCGCCGACCTTCGAAGCCCACGCGCGTCGCGAAGCGTTCTGGACCGAAAACATCGCCCGCCATGAGGCTCCGCAACTGGGACATTGGTTGCGGGACCCGGTTCCTGAGGACATCGGACGGGAACACCGGCTCCCTGTTCCTTCAGAACTGGCCAAAGCTGTGCGGCGGGTTGCTCGAGAGGCGGGGGTTTCCGAGTTCACCGTCTATCTCGCTGCTTTCGGAGTGCTGCTGTCTCGCTACAGCGGCGGCGAGCAGGTCTCCTTCGGCAGCCCCTTCTCCGACCGGCCCCACATCGAAATGGAAACCAGCATTGGATGCTTCATTCGCACGCTGCCGGTGCGAATCGATGCCGGAGTTCAGAGCGTTGCTGACCTCTTGGCCGCAACCCGCGCGGAGGTCATTAGCCTTTGGCGCAACCTTGATTTCCCGTCACCAGGCTGCTGGCCGGCCAACCGAGTATGGGCTGAAGCCCGCCGCTACCTCGGACCCGACGTCCTAGCCAAATCACAAACCACCAACACCGAACAGGAGGTGACCAACCAGCCCATCCTTCAGGCCCTCACGGTACACCACACCAGCGGGCTTGACCTGCTCGCCTACGTGTTCGCGGTCCGCTTGGGGTGCCTGCTAGTCGGCATCCCAGTGCCTGAGAACCCGATGCAGCCCGGAGACATGTTCGTAGGCTTCGTTCAGTTGCTGTGGCGCGAAGTCGGGATGTTGGCCATCTGCCTCGGCTGGTTCGGGTTCTTCCTGCCCCTGATGCACAAGTGGACCCGCAGCCACGTCTGGTCCGGCATCGCCACCGGAGGTGGGATCGCCCTGTTCGTTGCTCCTGGCAACGCCTTCTCCTCCTTTAACCTGGCGATCGCATGGCCACTGTATGCCACGCAGCTCATCATCCTTAGCATCACCATGAGCCTGCTGCTGTCTCGAATGAAGGGCAACGTGCTGTTCTTCCTGATTCCGTTCTGGGTGTCGGCATCCGGCAGCCTCTGGCGCCTGTACCACTTCGCCGCCCCCACCCAGCTCATCCAGATCACCCTGTTGGTGGTGCTAGCTCTGACGCTCTACTTCGTGCTGAAGCGCAGTGGGCTCCCTGATATGCACACCTTCCCGGAGTATCTCGAATCGGACTACGCAAGCCGGTCAGGTGCGGTCCTGGCAGGCAAGGGGAACCGCAGCCGGGAAACCAGCTTCCGCTCAGGCCAACGCCTAGGAGGTGTGGCGTGATCGGCAACACCTTCTGGAACCTGCGTCCATCGGCGACCGGCCGGCAGCTTGTGATGTTTCCCTTCCTTGGGGGATTCGGAGCATCCTACAACCGGCTCGTCTCCGAACTGGACGAGGACTGGGACATCTGACCGCGAATCCGCCCGGACATGGTCCTTGCCAGCAGGCTCCAGTCGCCGATCAGGAAGGGCTGTTGTCTCTCTATGTTGATTCCTTGAGGTCTGTCCTACGCCCCAACGCAGTATTCTTTGGACACAGCATGGGAGGAATCGTTGCCTACCACCTACTGCACTTCATGGGCGCTCGGCCAGAGTTCCTGCACCGAATGCCTGCAGACCTGGTCCTATCGGCTTGTGCCGCTCCCGACCAAGTACCGGTCGTCGGGAACGCTGCGATGTCAGATGACGATTTGATCGAGCACCTAT
>CAMCJC010000277.1 GCA_945875065.1 uncultured Propionibacteriaceae bacterium
TTGATCTCGTCGGCTAGCACGATCGACGCGAAGATCGGACCGTGGTGGAACTCCCACCGGGCGCTGGACTGGTCGTACATCGTGACCCCGGTGATATCGGAGGGCAGCAGATCCGGGGTGAACTGAATGCGGTTATGGGAACCGTGCACCGAGGCGGCGATGGCGCGTGCGAGAGCCGTCTTGCCCGTGCCGGGAGCGTCTTCCAGAAGCAGGTGGCCCTCCGCCATCATGCACGTCAACGCTAGGCGCACGACCGGGGCCTTGCCCAAAAGGGCCTGCCCAACGTTATCGGTCAGCCGGGCGAACGTGTCGGCAAAATACGCCGCCTGCTCCGGGCTTAGAACTGCACTCATATCTCTCCCCTGTGTACTTCATCCGTCAGTGGCACTTGCCAGCGATGCTCTGGGGCGAACTCGGCACATTACTGCCGTACAGCACCCATTTGTATTTCTCTGGGTCCACGTCACCTGCCCAGTCTCCGGACGCGTCAACCGTGAACGGCACCTCCCCAGCAAGGCCGTAAGCGCCCTGGAGATCGCAGGCGACCGTAGAGCTGGGAGTCCAGTCCCTGAGTTCTACCCGCGCGGCATAGCAGTTGCCGGTGACGCCATCCGGGCATGCGGCCTGTTGACCCGCCGCGATCGTCGCCGCCGGTGGCCTCGTAGTGGCACACTTGGTCTCCGACTGCGGGCCGGTCTTGCCGTGCTCGTTAGTCGCCTGCGCGGTGATGCAGACCTGCTGGTTTGGCTTCCCGCCCCTGGTCAGAGTGCCGTTTAGGCCCACCCCGGGCGTCTGGGGTACCCCGTCGATCGTCACGGTCACCTTGACCCCGGTGACCTTTGCGCCGTTACTCGCCTCGGGCATCTCCCAGCTGACGTCGACCTGCGGGGTGTCCAGGCTGTCGTTACGCTTGGCGCTGACCACCGGGGCAGCGGGCGGACCGGACACGGTCACCGTCGTCGTGATGGCCTCACCGGCGACCCGCTGGCCGTTGACGGTTCCGACCGCATTCAGCGAGACACTAATCGGTTTCCCAAACGCCAACGCGTCGGTGGTGATGGTCTGGCCGTTGCTGACCGTGCCGCTGGCAGAGCCGATGTGCCACTCGTAGCTGAGCTCGTCGTCTCGGATGCCGTTGCCGGCAGCCGGGGTGAAGTTGAAGACGGCCTCGTGCCCATTGTTGGTGGGGGTCACGCTGAACGCCCCAGGGGGGCCCGGTGGCTGGAAGGCCCGCACCTTGTTCGATGGTGGAGACCACTCGGACCAGGTGCCGGAGGCGTTGGTAACCCGGACCTCGAACGTACGGTCGGCGGTGCCTACGCTCATCGAGACGGTGCACTGCCGCGCCGAGGTCTCGGTGCATACGGTGTTGCCGCCGCTCTCGCGCACCTCGAACTTGAAGTCCGAGTTGCCGTTGGGCTTGCTCGGGGCGTCCCAGCTGATCGTGGCCTGCGGGGTGACGCCCGCGATTGGTGCGTTCATCGTCACGGTTGGGGCGCCCTGTCCGCTCGGCGGCCCGAATGGAATCAATGTGTTGGACGGCGAACTGGCGGGCGCCTGGATTCGGGAGTCCTCGTCGGTCAGCTTGTTGTTGGCCCTCACCCGGAATGTGTAGGCGGTCCCGTTGGACAGCCGGTCCCAGACCACGCTCGTGCCCGAGGTCTTCATCTCGGTGCGTCCCGAGGCGTCGGCCGGGTCGATCGTCACCGTGTAGTAGGTGACGGGCGAACCACCATCTGGGGTGGTGACAGGATTCCAGGTGACGTTGGCCAGCCCATCGCCTGCGCTCGCTACCGGCGCGTCGGGTACATCCGGGATCGCGTCGATCCAGACCTCGTTGCTCGGTTCGGACGGCTTGCTGGCCTCGAGATCGGACTCTTTCACGCGGGCGACCACGGTGAAGGTGTAGGCGCGCGCGTTGCTCAGGCCGGTAATGTCGCAGGTGGTTTGGAGGCCACAGGCCTTCTCGCCCCCGTCCCAGCGGACGGTAAACCCATCTGGGGTGCCGCCGCGCCAATCCGCCGCCGTCCACGACACACGCGCCGTCCTCGACTTCAGGGCCTGAGCGGTGACCCCGGTCGGGGCATCGGGCCGGCTCTTGACCCTCAAGATCAGTTGACCGTTCCGCTCGCGTGCCGGATCCTTCGTGGCATCCGCGACGCGGTAGGAGACCACGACCTCCTCAACGCTGTCCCCCGTCGGAGTCACCTTGACGATCGTGCCGTCGACCTCAATAGTCCCGGCCCCGCGCGTCACGATCGGCGACCCGACGAGTGTGATAGCGCCGCCCTCATCGGCGAACGGGTTCGTGACGGCGTCAAGGATGTTGAAAGTCGAGGCCTGGCCGACACGGGCGTTGTTGTCCCGCAATTCGGTGACCTGCATGAGCGGTTTGGTCGACTTTAGGACCTTGATCGGCACGCTCATCTTCACCGGCTCGGTCGAGCCGTCGGACACCTCGATTGCAACGGATCCCTCGGTGCCGGGCGTCAGGTTCGCCGACGCCTGGACCTGCATCGATTGCCCGTCAACCTTGGCCGTAATCCCCTCGGAGGTCTCGAGCAGCTTGTAGGTCATGCGCTCGTTATCCCCGGGGTCGGGGTCGCTGACCATGGAGGCCAGGTTTGCTGTGACTGAGCCTTCGCCGGCACCGACCTGTACCTCGTTCGGGCGAACGGTCGGGCTGGACTTCCCGGACGACTCAACGACGATGGGGAGGCTGAGCGTCGCTCGGTACGCGTTGGTGTCATCGGATGCGCCATCGGTGACCTCGAACGAAACCGATGTGGCCCCCGAGAACCCGGTTCCCGGCGTGAAGTAGATGGTGTCCTTATCCACGACCTCCAATCCGGCGTTCGGCAGCGACGTATTGCCGCCCGGACCGGCGATGACGGACTCGGCGCGGGTCAGCGCCGCCTGTGTTCCGGGACGAGTAACGACATACTCGGACAGTTCGATTACCAGCTTCTGGCCGCCCACGACCCGCGCTGGTGAGCGGTCTTGGTTGATCTGCGGCCGGACACGCTGGCGGCCTGGCACGACAACCGCCGCCTGGGCGGTGAGGCCGTCGGGATCAGTGACGGTGTAGAGGATGACCTGGCGCTCGTCCTTGATGGGCACCTTCACGACCCCGCGTCGCACCGTCGCCGGGCTCTCGGCCGTGACCTTCAGGTCGGAGACGGCACCATCAGGATCGGAGTCGTTCGCGAGCACCTCGACCTCGACACTGTCTCGGTCGTTGATGCCCGCCTCAGGCACGTAATCATCGCGGGCGATGGGCTTGACGGGCGGCACGTTTGGGTCGACGTGGATGACGATCAGCCCTTGTACCGGAGTGCCGCCGCTGTCACGGATCGAGTACACGAGGCGGTACTCCCCGGCCCGTTCCGGCGTGGTGATATGGATCTTCTGCCCGGCAATGCTGACCTTCGGATCCCACGCCCCATCGACCGTCTGGACCGAGTCCGGCACAAGCTGGATCTGGTCTCCGTCGGGGTCGATGTCGTTGGCGATCGCCGGGATCTCAAGCTGGGTGGCAGGCCGGGCCGACACCGAGTCGGTGACCGCCACCGGGGCCTGGTTCAGGCTCGGGGCGGGCGCGACTCCAACCCGCACCGTCCCCTCGCCCTCGGCGCCGAACTGGTCGGCGACCCGGTAGGAGAAGGTGTCGGTACCTGTGGCGCTGCTGGAGGCGGTGTACACCAGCGCGTTGCCGTCGACCGCTACCGAGCCGTACTGCGGGGCCTTCTGTCCGAGGCCAACGAGCTGCACGAAGTCGCCATCGGGGTCGATGCCTTCCATCGAAATCGGGATCCGCAGCGTCTTGCTGGTGAACGTCCGCGCTTCCACGGACGTCGGCACGGGTTCACGGTTGGTGTCGTTGTAACTGTTGATCGTGATCGTCACGGTCCCCGTCGCGACCAGATTGTTACCGTCCCGGATCGTGTACAGAGCCTCAGCTGTGCCCGGCTCGCCGGACGCGCGGAACCGCACCGTCCTGTCGGAGACGAAGAACGTGCCGAGCGCAGGGTCGGAGCGGACGTCGAGTTCCGGCT
>CAMCJC010000278.1 GCA_945875065.1 uncultured Propionibacteriaceae bacterium
CAGGTCCTCTCCCCGGCCCGATCCGCTCACCTCGACGACATCGCCGCCGCCGTGCTCGCCGCCCTGCCCAGCAGCAACGTCATCGTCAGCACGTCGCGCGCACTCGTCACCGGGGCCGACGCCGACGATTCCCTGCGTATCGCCCGCGACGTCAGCGCCGCCGTGGTCGACGTCGTTCGCCGGGTCATCGCCGAAGACAAGCCGAGATTCGTCATTGCGAAGGGCGGCATCACGTCGTCGGACGTCGCCGCGCGTGGCCTCGGGATCGAGCGGGCGTTCGTCCGCGGGCCGATGCTGCCCGGAATCGTGTCACTCTGGGAACCGATGGACGGCCCAGCGCGTGGCATCGGCTACGTCGTGTTCGCCGGAAACGTCGGCGACCAGCATTCCCTCGCAGACGTCGTCGAGAAACTCTCTGCAACAGGAGCAACGAAATGAAGGTCGCAATTCTTGGGCTCGGGGCGATGGGGTTGCCGATGGCCCAATGCCTTTCCGACAAGTTTGAGGTCACTGGCTTCGATGTCACGGCGGAACGCCGCGCCCTCGCCGAATCCGCCGGTCTTGCCGTGGCCTCATCGGCAGCCGAGGCCGCAACGGACGCGGACGTCGCGTTGGTGGCTGTGCGGAACCGGGAGCAGCTGGAGTCGCTGCTGTGGGGTGAGGACCCGATCGCCCCCGCTCTAGCTTCTGGGGCCGCGGTGGTGTTGACGTCGACGGTGGGGATCGCAACCGCAGTCAGCGTTGCCGAGCGCCTAGCCAACTCGGGATTACATCTGGTCGACGCCCCGGTCTCGGGCGGTCCGGCGCGAGCGGGCAACGGCGACCTCCTCGTCGTGGTCGGTGCCACTGATGATGCCTGGGAGCATGCATTGCCGGTGCTGGAGGCCTTGGCCTCGACACTGAAACGCATGGGGGAAAAGCCGGGTGACGGACAGGCGATGAAAACTGTCAACCAGCTGCTGTGCGGGGTCCATATCGCGGCCGCCGGGGAGGCCCTGGCCCTAGCCTCCGCGCTCGGCCTTGACGCCGAGGATGCGCTCGAGACGCTGATGGCTGGCGCTGCCGCGTCGTTCATGCTCGGGGACCGCGGACCGCGCGCCCTAAAGGCCTACGACGAAGGCGATGCCGAGGTGAAGAGCCGCCTGGATATCTTCGTAAAGGACATGGGGATAGTGACTAACGCCGCCCGTGCCGCCGGTCTCGCGGTTCCAGTGGCAGCGGCCGCGGAACAGCTCTATCTGCTCGGTCAGGCTCAAGGGAAACAGGCCCTGGATGACTCGGCAATCATCACCGTTATCGCCCCGAACAGCCGATAGCGAACGCCGGGAAAGCTGCGGATCGCGCACGCTCAGAACGGGTGTCACCGAAATCACCTGGCAAGGGGAAGGCGGATTCGGACCGTCGTTCCCTTGCCTTCGATGGAGCTGAGTTCGCAGGAGCCGCCGAGGCGTCTCAGGACCGCCGCGACCATCGGGAGCCCTAGCCCGTTACCCGGGATGTGACGGACGCTGCTGCCTCTGGATAGCTCACCCCATACCTGTTCAACCTCGGAGGCGGGGATGCCCTGGCCTGTGTCGGCGACGTCGACGATGGCCAGCCCCCGATCCTCGGAAGCGCGAATCTCTAGGGTGGCGCCTGGGGTCGAGTACTTCACCGCGTTGCCAACTACGTTGTAGAGCGCGAGGAACACCAGGTCCCGGTCGCCGATTACCGGGGGCAGCGGCCGCGGGGCCCTGGGGAACACGACCTGGCAGTGTCGGTCGCCTGGGACCGCCGCCTCAACAACCTCCGCCGCTACCTCCGCCAGGTCGATGCGCTCATCAGCGACGGGGTAGGAGTCGATCTCGGTGATTTTACGCAGCTCGGCGACCAGCGATGACAACCGTGTGACCCGGCCCTGCAGCGATTCAGCCAGCGCCGGTGGAGTCACGTCCGCTAGGCCGATCCGCAGCGCCATGAGCGGGTTCTTGAGTTCGTGATCGAGCCGACCGACGAACGTGCGGTGCGCATCCCTGGCCGCGCTCTGCGCCTGCTCTATCGCCTGTGCCTCGACGGCTTTCAGCTTCGCGTGTCGCCGTTCCACAAGCCACGCCACAGCGATGACGACGAACGCGACGACGATCGGCACCGCCCACAGCTCAATACCGAGCCGCAGGACCCGGCCCTCGTCGGCGAACCGCATCCCAAGCCCCAGCACGATGCCGAGGCCCGCCACGATCCAAACCCAAAGAAACTTCCTCACGAGATGGTCACCCGCGGATGGAAGCGATACCCGACCCCCTGGACGGTGTCGATAACATCCAGGCCCCGTGCCCCCAACACCTTCCGCAGTTCGGCGACGCGGTGGTCAACGGCACGCGTGGTGATCGCGAACTCGACGCCCCAGACCTGTTCCAGCAGGTGGTCTCGGCTGAAGGTCTCGCCGTGGTGGATCATCAGGTATTCCAGCAGGGCGAGGGCCTTGGGTGTCAGTTGAACCGGCCGGCCCTTTGCCGTCACCGATTTGGCGAGCCGGTCCAGCTCTAAATCGCCGCCGGCGATGCGTGCCGCGTGTGACAGCGTCCGCCCTACTTGCCCGCGCCTAAGCACCGCCCGGATCCGGGCGACCAGTTCGGTGGGGTCGAACGGCTTGTTGAGGTAGTCGTCGGCGCCTTTCTCCAGGGCATCGGCGCGGGTCCCCGACTGGCCGACGCCGGTCAGCAGGATCACCGGCGTCCAGTCACCGTCACGCCGCAGCCTGGCGAGCACCTCCCGGCCGTCAGCCCGCGGCATCAGCACGTCGAGCACGATCAGCGCCGGACGTCGAGCCGCGATCACCTCGAGCGCCTCGACGCCGTCAGCAGCCGTCGCTGTTAAGAATCCTGAGCGATCCAGCACCCGGGCCAAATGCTCGCGAATGATCGGGTCGTCGTCTACGACCAGCACCAGATCAGACACCGTCACCTCCACGGACGAACGCGGCGGGACCGAGGGTACGCCCGATCCCGCCGCCAGAGACGAACTCAGCCAACCTTGTTGCTCGTCGCGCTGTCGTTGACCTTCCCGGTCAGTTCGTCGTAGCTGACGGTGTTGGAGCTGCCGGTCAGGGTGATGTTGTTGGCCTTGGCCAGCTTCACATCGTTGGTGGTTCCCGAGATGGTGATGTCGCCCTTACCGCCGCTGACGACCTTGTTGCTGCTGGATTCGATGCTGATCGAGCCGCTGTCGGCGACCTGGATATCGTTGCTCGTTCCGGAGACGGTCAGCGGGCCGGCCGCGCCACCTTTGACGGTGTTGCTGCTGCCCTCGACGACGACGGCGGTCGCCGATTCGAACGTGACATCGTTGCTGGTACCAGTGATGCGGATGGTGCCGCAATTGCCGGTCAGGTTGACGGTGCTGGAGGACTGGTCGATGTTGACGTCGCCGTTGCATGGCTGGCCCTTGGCGGGCGCCTTGCCGCCGTCGTTCGTCCCCACCGTCGCGTCGACCTTCAGGCCGTCCGCATCGACCGAGACGCCGGGGGCGGAAATCCCGTCAGGACCAACGGACACACCGGGAGCGGTCACACCGTCGGGGCCGACGGAGACCTCGGCGCCGCCGGCAGAGACTTGGATGTTCGCCTCCCCCGAGTTGGTCGCGACTGCGACGGATGACGCAGCGGCATCGGCCGGCTTCGCGTCGACCTTCGCCGAGCAGCCAGTGAACAGGAGCGCGGCGACGGCAGCAGCGGCGATACCAGCGTGGGTCAGGTACTTCATGGTCAGGTCCTTTCATCGAGTGGTGACACCAGCCTGCCCTCTCGGAGGCCTTCCCCTCGGTGTTCGTCGCAGGATTGCGACAACTTGGCTTACGTCGGCAGCTTAGCGACGTCATTTCGGACTCGACTGCCGGGTTCCCACCATTCGGGAGCTAGCAGCAACCGATAGGCTGTCAGGCGACCACCGCCGCTGGATCGACGCGGTCCAGCCCGAACGCGTCCGCGACACCCGGGTACGTGACCTCACCAGCATGGGTGTTTAGGCCCCGCAGCAGCGCGCCATCATCACGGCAGGCTTGCTGCCACCCCTT
>CAMCJC010000279.1 GCA_945875065.1 uncultured Propionibacteriaceae bacterium
CTGGGATCTCGATGTCGTCCTTGACGGCGGCGCTGAAGCCGAGCCGCGCCTGTTCCCAGCTCGCCTCGCAGGCCTAGACGGCCAGCGGATCGCCCAAGGGCGCGACTTCGATGCCACCGGATGCTCCACCAACGAGCAAGCCACCGTCCTCGACGAGGCCACCGCCACCGCCCTGGCCGCCGCCCTGGAACAGGCACGGTTCGTCGTCGACGGTGTCGAGTCGAAGCCCTACACCCGCCGCCCCTACGAGCCGTTCCGCACCACCACCCTCCAGCAGGAGGCCGGCCGCAAGCTCGGCTTCACGTCGCAGCGGACGATGTCGGTGGCGCAGGAACTCTACGAAAAGGGCTTCATCACCTACATGCGTACCGACTCGGTGACGCTCTCGACCGCCGCCATCAACGCGGCCCGAGCTCAGGTCAAGGAGCTGTTCGGCGATCGCTACCTGCCGTCCAAGCCCCGCATCTACGCGTCGAAAGTCAAGAACGCCCAGGAGGCGCACGAGGCGATCCGCCCCGCCGGCGATGTGTTCCGTCACCCCGACGAGTCGGGCCTGGTCGGCGACGCCCTGAAGCTGTACCGCCTGGTGTGGATGCGGACCCTCGCCTCGCAGATGGCCGACGCGAAGGGCGAACAGGTCTCCGTAGCGATCTCCGCCGCACCCACTGAAGACGTGGCCGGCCCCGCCGGCAAGGTCGAGCGCGCCGAGTTCGTCGCGTCCGGGCGCACCATCTCCTTCCACGGCTTCCTCAAGGCATATGTCGCAGGCACCGACGATGACTCGGCCGGCGACGACGCCCAGTCGCGCCTGCCGCGACTGGAAAAGGGAGCCGAACTGACCGCCGACCAGGTCAAGGCCGCCGGCCACGAGACCAAGCCCCCGGCACGCTATACCGAGCCATCGCTCGTCGCGAAGCTCGAGGAGCTGGAGATCGGCCGCCCGTCGACCTACGCGTCCATCATCCGTACCATCACCGCTCGCGACTACGTGTTCAAGAAGGGCTCCGCGCTCGTGCCAACGTGGCTGGCATTCGCCGTGACCCGCCTCTTGGAGGAACACTTCACCGAACTCGTCGACTACGCGTTCACCGCCCACCTTGAAGAACTTCTCGATGAGATCGCCGGCGGCAAGGCCGAGCGCATCAAGGTCCTCACCGACTTCTACTTCGGCCCCGCCGGCGATGCCGCGAAGGGCTTGGAGAAGCTCGTCACGGGCCTCGGGGACATCGATGCCAGGGGGTTGTCGACGTTCCCGCTCGGGGACTCTGGCATCGACGTGCGGGTCGGCCGCTACGGCACGTACGTCGAGAACGCCGATGGCAAGCGCGCCAACGTCCCCGACGACATGGCCCCCGATGCGCTGACGGTCGCTGTCGCCGAGGAGCTGCTGTCCAAGCCCCTAGACGAGGAGCGCGAACTGGGCACCGACCCCGAGACAGGGCATCAGATCGTCGCCAAGAATGGCCGGTTCGGCCCGTACGTCACCGAGGTACTGCCGGAGGGCGCTCCGAAGTCCGCCAAGCCGCGCACCGGGTCGCTGTTCAAGTCGATGTCCCTGGACACCGTCACCCTTGAGACCGCGCTGCGACTGTTGTCACTGCCGCGGGTTGTGGGACAGGATCCCGACGGCACCACCATCACGGCGCAGAACGGCCGCTACGGCCCGTTCCTCAAGCGCGGCACCGACTCGCGGTCTCTCGCCTCGGAGGAGCAGATCTTCGAGATCACCCTCGAGGAGGCGCTCGCGATCTACGCAGCCCCGAAGACTCGTGGCCGGGCCGCGCCCGCCGCGCCCCTGAAGGAGTTCGGTGAGGATCCCAGCAACGGCAAACCCGTCCTGCTGAAGTCCGGACGGTTCGGCCCTTACGTTACCGACGGCGAGACCAACGCGACGCTACGCCGCGACGATTCACCCGAGGACATCACCGCCGAGCGGGCCTTCGAGCTGCTCGCGGAGAAGCGCGCCAAGGGACCGGTCAAGAAGCCGGCGCGCCGCCCCGCTCGCAAGACGACCACGAAGAAGGCCGCTTCCAAGTAGCCTCCGCGAATTGTCGGTGGGGTGTGGGAGAGTGAGGCCATGGGCAAGAAACGCAAGGCGGCGCTGCGGTTCGTCGTACCATTCCAGGCCGATCCACCGCCCCGGAATACAGCGGGCATCACTAAGCTGGTCGAGCGCCGCTCGGCCGGCAAGGAAATCGACGTCACGATCCTCGACTCCGCGGACAATCGTCTGCTGCGCGCTGGCATCGTGCTTGCGCACCGCGTCGTCGACTCGCTCGGCGGCTGGTACCTGGCAGCCCCGGACTGGGAGCCGCTGCTACCGGCCGAGGCCTCGTCACCGATCGGCGCTACCGCCGAGCTGCCGGAGGAGTTCGCAGCCCTGACCAGGCCGTTTTTGCGACGCGCCCCGCTCGGCCCCGTCGCGGCCCTCGAATGCCGACGTCGCGAGTACCAGCTGCGCGCCGACACCCTTCTGGTCGGGGTGATTCGCGACGAGCAGGTAACCGTGCGGCGCGGCGGCATCGCCACCGCCAGATACCGCGAGGCCACCATCGAGTCCACCGCGGCTATGACCGGAGGCCAGCGGCGCGCCTTAACCGAGGCGATGGAGCAGATCTCAGCCACCCGCGTCACCCAGTTCCCGAGCCTCCAGGAACGACTCGGCCCGCCCGCCACCGGCGGTACCGACTTTCCCGACCCCGGCCCACCGCCCGGCAGGGGAGCCACACTGGAGGCGTTCGTCCGTCACGTCTTCGCCGGCGACCTGCGGGCCTTGATCCCCGCCTATCTCGGTGACGACAACGAACTGGGAGAGGTCCTGGCCGATGTCGCCGGGTTGGCCCGCGGCCTGGCGGCGGTGCTGGATCCCGCCTGGCTCCGGGAGTTCGAGGCCGCGATGGCCACCTCCAACAAACGCGCCGGCACCCTGGAGATCATCGACTTCCTAGTCGGGGCCGTCCGGGCGCCGCGCCTCGGGAACGCGTCCCGAGAGGGCGCGGCCGACCTGCTCAGCGACCGCGCCCGCCAAGGCGCGCGCATCCTCGCCGACCGCTGCCGAGCGCTGACCGCCGACTCTCCAAACGAGAACTGGGGCGCCGCCACCCAGGCCGCTCAGCAGCTGCGGGCCAGCATTGCCGTCGCCTCGCGCCTCTACGGCAAGCGGGGACGGCGGATGATACGGCACGTCGCGGACTTGGCGGGAGCGCTAGCCCGGGCGGCGCGCGTCGTCGAGACCCCCGACCTGGCCGGGGTCAGCGTCGATGAGGCCTTCAGGCTGGGTCGCGAGACCGAGCGGCTTCGGCAGGAGGTCGCGGCGGACCGCGCCCAGTTCGTCGAACATTGGCCGAGGCGGGCCGCCGAGGTGCGCGAACTGATGCGGAAGGAGCGGCGGTGACCGGTCTGTTCGTAGTTTTCGAAGGCGGCGACGGCGCGGGCAAGTCCACGCAGGTCAAACGGCTGGCGTCGTGGCTCGCCGACCGCCGGATCCCGCACGTCGTCACGCGGCAGCCGGGGGGTACCCCGATCGGCGGGAAACTGCGCGCGATCCTCCTAGATCCGGCGCACCCGGAACTCGCATCCCGCACCGAGGCCCTCGTCTACGCCGCCGACAAGGCGCAACACGTAGTCGAGGTCGTTGTACCGGCGCTGCAACGCGGCGAGGTCGTGGTTTGCGACCGCTACGTCGACTCGATGATCGCCTACCAGGGAGCCGGCCGCGTCCTGGATCTCGAGGAGGTGGCCCAGGTCGCGGCGTGGGCCACCGGCGGCCTCACCCCCCACCTGACCGTCCTCCTCGACGCCGATCCCGCCGATGCGGTCGCCCACATCCTCAACCAGGATCGTCTCGAGGCCGCCGGCATCGACTTCCACCGTCGCACGCGCGAGCACTTCCTGCACCTGGCTTCGCTAGCACCAGACCGTTACCTGGTCCTGCCGGCCCGCGACAGCCGAGAGTCGATCGCGGCCGGGGTCGCCGAGGCCGTCGAGGCGCTGCTCAAGGAGGCGAAGTGAGCGTCTGGGACGAGCTGGTCGGGCAGCAGAAG
>CAMCJC010000280.1 GCA_945875065.1 uncultured Propionibacteriaceae bacterium
GGGCTCACGCTCCCGCTCGGCGACGATGGCGCGCGCAATGCGGTCGGCGAATCGCTCCTCGCCGTAGCGCCGGAGGATGGCCGCCAGCTCAGCCGCGGTCCGATTATTGAGCAGGTCCGCCGCCGTCGTAGTCTGGCGCGCGTCCATGCGCATGTCGAGGGGAGCATCGACGCGGTAGGCGAAGCCCCGGTCGGCGCGGTCGATCTGCAGCGAGCTGAGGCCTAGGTCCGCCAGGACCGCCTCGACCCGCGCGATACCTAGATCCTTCAGGACCTCCGGGAGTTCGTCGTAGACCGCTTGGACGAACGTCGCCCGCTCTGCGAGCGAGCCGAGCCTCTGGCGGGCGATGGCTAGAGCGTCAGCGTCGCGGTCGATGCCGACCAGGCGGGCACCTGGTGCTGCCTCCAGGATGGCCTTGGCGTGACCGCCGAGTCCCAGGGTGCAGTCGACGTAGACCGCGCCTTCAGCGGCTAGGGCGGGGGTCAGCAACTCGACGATGCGATCCAGCAACACCGGATCGTGACGATCCGCCATCTCCCCTCCCTTCTATGACAGCGCCCGGGGCGGGGGTCCCCCCACCGGAATCGGACCTGGCCTCGGGGAAGTAAGGCCAGGGACGGCCCCGGTGACGGACCGCCGCCACGGGCGGGTTCACTGCCCCAGCTGGGACAGCAGTTCTGCGTTGAGTTCGGCGAAGCCGATCTCCTGCTCGGCCTGGTACTGGTTCCAGACCTCGGCGTTCCAGATCTCGGCTCGATCCCCCGCGCCGATCACTGCAACGTCCTTTTCGAGGCCGGCGTAGGCGCGCAAGATCGGTGGGATCGTGATGCGCCCCTGCTTATCCGGGACCTCGAAGCTGGCCCCGGCCATCAGCATGCGCTGGTAGTCGCGGACCTGCTTCAGCGTGGAGGGAGCGGCTGCGATCGGGGCCAGGAGGGCCTCGAACGTCGCCTTGGGATAGATGGCCAGCGCGCGTTCCTGCGTGCGGGTCACCACGAGGCCCTCTTCGAGGTCCTCACGAAACTTGGCCGGCAGGATGAGGCGCCCCTTGTCGTCCAGCTTGGGCATGTGTGTCCCAAGGAACATCGAAGGCACCCCCTTCCCGCATTCTCCAAGCCCCTCCACTTCGCTCCACTGCGCACCACCATACCCCACTTCCCTCCACCAACCCTCCACTTCTAGGGTGTGTCCGGACATGCTTTAGGCTTCTTAGTCGTCAGCTTTGGCCTGAGATCGCACCCAAGGAGCCTCATGACTCAGACAGCAGCCACACCCATGTCGCTTTCGGAGGCGGCGGCTCTTGCCGACCGCATTCGCACGGCGATCGGCCAAGTCATTGAAGGCAAGCCGGAACAGATTCGGATGGCCGTGATCGCTCTGCTCTCCAAGGGACATCTCCTGATTGAGGACGTTCCGGGCGTCGGTAAAACGGTCTTGGCGAAAGCGCTCGGGCGCGCCATCGACGGCGATGTCAGCCGCATTCAATTCACCCCCGATCTGTTGCCGAGCGATGTCACCGGCGTGTCGGTGTTCAACCAAGCCACGCGGGAGTTCGAGTTCAAACCCGGCGGCATCTTCGCCAACGTCGTCCTGGGTGACGAGATCAACCGGGCCTCACCGAAGACCCAGTCCGCGCTGCTGGAGGCGATGGCCGAAGGCCAGCTATCGGCCGATGGGCGCACCTATCGGCTTAGCGAGCCGTTCATGGTGGTAGCGACGCAGAACCCGATCGAAATGGAAGGCACCTACCCCCTGCCCGAGGCGCAGCGTGACCGATTCATGGCGCGCATTGAGATGGGGTACCCAGCGCACGACTCGGAGGTCGCGATGCTGAACGCGGCCGCCACCGGCGACCGGCTCGGGTCGATCTACCCGGTGGCGAATGTGGCCCAGGTGCGCCACGCGATCCACGCCATCGAGCAGGTCTACGTCGCCCCGGTCATCACCGACTACATCGTCCGGCTCGTCGCGGCTACCCGCGCAAACCCCGAGCTGCGTCTCGGCGCCAGCCCCCGCGCCTGCGTCCACCTGATGCGTGCCGCCCGCGTGTCCGCCGCGCTCAGCCACCGCGACTACGTCGTGCCAGAGGACGTCAGCGACCTCGCCGTCCCGGTCCTCGCCCACCGCGTACTGCTCACGGTGGATGCGCAGGTCGCGCGCCGCGACAACGAGTCGATCATCGCCACCATCGCCGCTTCTACTCCGCGCCCGCACCGGAGCTGAGATGCGGTTTCGCACCGGACTGACCGTCCGTGGCTGGGTGCTGCTCGTGGTCGGCGCGGCCGCGGCGGCCGGGGCCGCCGCCATCGGCGAACCCGACCTCGCCTGGGTGGGTCTCTTCCTGGGAGGGATTCCGCTGCTCGGGCTGTTTATCGTCCTTCTTCTCTCGCCGCGGCTGGTGGTGGAGCGAAGGGTCGATCCCCCGTCGGTCGCGATCGGCGAGCCGGCCCGGGCGCGGCTGACCCTCATCAATTCCCGCGCCTTGGCGCTCGCGGATCTAACGTTTCGCGACCACACCCCAGAGCACCTAGGTCCCGACGCCGCCTTCGAGCTGGCCCGCGGGATCGGTTCCTGGAGCCAGGGCGTGGTGTATGAGGTGCCAACGGTCATGCGCGGCCATTTTCCCCTCGGCCCGTTGACGGCGCGCAGCGTCGATCCTTTCGCGACCGCCTATCGGCGCTGGTCCGTCCCCGGCGAGCCCGCGTGGCTGCGCGTCACTCCCCGAATCTGGGAGCTCCCGCTCCCCCGCGCCGGCAAGTCGTCCGGAGCCACGGGTGAGGCGACCCCCCAGAAGGTCGGCCAGGCCGGCGCTGACGACGTCTTGGTGCGCGAATACCAGCACGGCGACGGGCTGCGTCGCGTGCATTGGAAGATGAGCGCCAAGCGCGGCGAACTGATGGTCCGGCTTGAGGAACAGCCGTGGGATCCCGCCATGACGATCCTGGTCGACACCCGCCAGCTCGCGCACATGGGCAGCGGCCCCAACTCGAGCTTGGAGTGGGGCATCTCGTTCGGCGCTTCCCTGGCCAACAAGCTCGTCGGCGAGCGGCAGCGCGTCAGCGTGCTTGGCGCCGACGGCACCATCTTCAAGCCGTTACGGGGCGAGGGCCCGACCTCGACCGACCGCCTGATCGCCGCCATGACTGACATCCGCCCCTCCGGTCACGCTTCCCTCGAAGCCTGCCTCGCGGACCCGGACGCCCTCAGCACAGCTCAGGCGGTCGTCGCCGCCCTCGGCGTGTTGACCGCGCTCGACGCCGCTGCCCTCGTCGCGGCCGCCGCGCGCCTCGCCGAGGCCGATGCGCTGGTGCCCGACGCCGCGGCGTTCGGCCTGCCGCCGGACCGCGCCGCAGCGCACGATGAGGCCTGTCGGCTGCTGCGAGCCAACGGCTGGAACCTCGTGACCTACACCCCCTCGACCGCCGTTACCGAGGGCTGGCACGAGTTGCTGGCCAGGAGGGACGCGTCGTGAAACTAGACCGCTCCCCGCTGCTCCCCTTGGTCAGTGCTCTGGCCGTCATCTTCTCCCTCACCGCGTTGCGGCCCCTGATCGCGGGCCCGGTACTGACCTGGGAGCCGTTCGTCGTCTTCGGTGTTCCCGGGCTCATCGGTGCGGTCCTCGCACTGCTGCGCGTCGGCCGGCTGCTGTCCGGGCTGATCTCCCTGGCAGTGGGGTTGGGCCTGCTGGCCTGGCACGGCTTGTCGGTGAATCCGGGCAGCGACCCGATCACCTCGTTCGTCACCAGCACGCAGGCCGGCATCAAGGTCCTGGCAGAATCCACGCTGCCGGCCTCCCCGGACCCGTACCTGATGTGGCTGATTCTGCTACTGACCGGCCTCAGCTGGCTCCTGACGACTTGGTTCGCCGACATCCTTGAGCAGCCGGCGTGGACGATCGCGCCATTGGCGCTGCCGTTCGGCATCTCGGCGCTCGTCGCACCGGACGAACTCACCGTCCCTATGTTCCTGCCGGCTGCGATCGGGTTCGCCGCGATCCTCC
>CAMCJC010000281.1 GCA_945875065.1 uncultured Propionibacteriaceae bacterium
AACCCCATCTGGAAAAAAGCGTTACTCGGGCCGGCGCCTTTCACTTGATTGACTACCGCTATCGTCACCAGGCGCAGTTCCGGGTCATCGCCTCCAGGAACCGGACGGCTGTACACATGCGTCGTCGGTCTGATGCCAGGCGGGTTTCCTCCAGGCGCCGTGTCCACCACCTTGAGCCTGTTGGTTTCATTTAGGAGGACATGCCCCGAAACTGAGCCTGCTAGGGTGAACGGACGCCGCCGCCACCAGTCGACCGGCTTGGCAGCGCTCGGCTTGTGGACGCTGATCTTCTCGTAGTGGGCACCGGAGACAGTAATGATGAGCGAACCGTCCGTCGGCACGCGGCACTGGAACGAGACCGCCATCGCCGACGGCTTAAAGCTGTTGGCGTCCGTGAGGTCGAAGTCGTCGGAGTCAGCCTGGTCGTGCCACAGATGGCCGTGAATCGCGACCTGCTGTCCCTTGGGGTCTTCTTCATTGTGGGCCACGCCTGGGATGCCGGTGAGGTCAACCTCTTCTGTGGAGTCTAGGCCGGAGGTGCCGACGGTCGACGCGTCGCCGTGAAGGACGCCAATGCCATAGCGCGTCAACGGCGTCCCGATGGTCAGAATCTCCTGCTTTGTAGTGCTGTCGTAGAACTGTCCTCTGCTCTCCTCCTCGGTGGCGAAGGTAATCACCCCGCTCGAACAGTCCACGGGCTTTCCAGAAGGCTCCTCCGAGCCATCCGGGCCGAACAGCTCTCGTCGGAGCTCCGCTTCAACGATGGTCCGGGCCTCAAGTCCGCTCATGCGTTCCTCCTAGGGTTTGATAGAGCGTCGGGGTCGCGCTGCGCGCGACTGATCGATTGCTAGAGCACGAGGCCACTGCGACAGGGCGGTCGGTCCCTATCGGAGTGTCAAGGCTGCGGTTGACGACACCATCTGGGGCACCAGGCCAGCAGGAACCCAAGGACAGCATTGAGTCGGAAGCCAAGAATCACTCGAGCCACTGTCCACTCCGATCTTCAAACGGCTTCCGCGCCTTACTTCGATGCACAACCTCAGGGGAGGGTGAAACAGCCAAGACACGGGTCGCCAGTATGCCGCGGCGGAACCCCTCAACTTTAAGGTCCAGCCTGAGGTGGCCGACATCGTCCAACTGAGAAAGGTCAGCATCACCGACAGCTGCTTCGAGTTGCTTGCCGAGTTCGGCACTCACCTGGTGAAGCGCCTTCCGAAGCGAGGTGGCGTACCCGAAAGTCGGCTGCAACGAGAGACCGAGCCACTGAAGAAGCCTTTCGAAGTCCTGATCGCTTGCCGGGCGAATGAGGTCGGGATCGGTCCAGGGCCGTGCCTGATCACGAGACTTCACTCCCAAATCACCCAGCCGACGCACCACTTCCTTGTAGCCGAGCTCGTGAATCCTCTCGGTCAGGCGGTGCTTCCACTCCGCCTGCGCCCGGCGGACAGCGGCGCAGTCGTCGAGACGGCTCATGGCCGCGTCGTGAAGCGCTTTGCGTTCCGTTTCGCCCTCCCGAAGCAACAGGTAGGTCCCTGGTCGGACAGCGCGAATATCCGTGTAGGTAACGCGCTCACCATCGGGTTGGTCCGGCTCAAGGGAGCGAATGCGCTCACCATCATCAAGCCATATTGCCAAGTTGCCGCTGAGGAGTAACTTGCGCGCTGAGACCTCCTCGTTTGATGCCTCACGAGCGGTCGCGCGCGGGTTGCCCCAGGCGGGCTGTGGCAGGTACTCGTTCTCATCCACTTCGTCATCCGAGGAGAAAGCGACAGGTTCTGATATCTCGCCCACAGTGAACACCCGCGCCGCCACGCGGATGGCTCCCTCGGCGTGCGGTGCGATCACCGTCTGCGGGACACTCCGGTCGCGGAACCATGCGGGTAGCAGAAAGCTGATTTGTTCAGTGACCGGAGCCGTTAGCAGCGAAGACCCGTAGAACCTCGGTGGCCCGACCACGTAGGCCTGCCCCCTGGAGAGTTGCTCGCGCCTAAGAGCGCTAGACGGAACTACGAGTGCTCCTGTGTCGCGAAGCCAATGACCGAGCTCAACAGCAGCGGGCCTACTCGCGGCGACCACGACGCACGTGTCGATGCCCGTCTCTTCAATGGTCGCCAGGAGCTCCGTCCCGACCGGCGAATCTGTTTCTCCAAGCTCGTTCGCAGACGACATCAGTTCGTCGAGTAACACCTGATCGTTAATGGCACCACGCAGGCGCCTTGCATGCGCGGTAAGCTCCGATACTACCTGCTGGACACTGAGGTTCATTGCCGCCGGTTGAGGATGAGTGATTCGACGCCAGCGGAGCGCCTTCGCCGCACTCATGAGGTCGTCGAGAAACGTACCTCCCTCGTTCTTAGCCAACGCTATAAGACGACGAGTGGCGACGTCGAAACGTGCTCCAGCAGGATCTCCAACTGCAACGATCTCGAGCCCATCTTTGGCAAGGTTGACGGCAGTGGCGTAGCGCTGACCCAGCGCGGCAACGCGGCTCATAACGCCACCGTAAACGCAAGTGCTTCGACACCCGCAGGTGGCGACCATCCGAGATCGGTCCTTAGGGACAGCGGCTCACTCCCCGAGTTTCGACATTGAATCACCAACTCGGCCGCAGTCTCCTCCACCACCGAACGATCAAGCACGCAGATCACAACCGGTGCCTCAATTTCCTCGAGGTAGCTAATCGCTCCGTTTCCGTCCAGGATGATGGCATTTAAGTCTTTCGGAAGCGGTAGATGGTGAGCGAGCCGCGCTGAGGGATACAGTCGCGTGAACCACGTCGCTGCCTTGTCTTCTCTGGGTTTGAGTAGCGACCTTATAGAGCTGGGCGGCAGCGCGTGGTCTTGCTTTGCCAGGTAGGCGTCGAGGTCCTGCTCCAACCACGTCAAGGTACCAACGATCGCTAAATCCGCTGCCGGCAGCGCAAGCCGTGCGTCCCAGTCGCGATCCAACCCTGCCATGCGCTCTAGGCTTCCAGGGCTGGGACGCCGTTCCTTCACTGTGGGCGCCGGTCCATCTAAGGCGGCGAGCGCTTGGATATGGTCGACTTGCCAGTTCGATTCGGCGAAGCGTGCCTGCGGCGGGTCCGTAGTCTCATCGAGAGATGTAAAGGGGCCCGTGACCACATATTGGCTGTTAACGGCACGGAGTTGCTGCCCTGGTTTCATCTTCCTCAGCGTGTCGATGGAAGCAGGCAACGATGGTGCCTCGCTGGCGAGCACCCAGCCGCAACCGATCAATACTGCCGCGAAGTCGCGCTTCGGTACGGTCAGTGCGATGACCAGCTGTCGGTCACCGGTGATCCGATGATGCCGCGCGGCACGAGCCCCCAACGCCACCAGCGCGCCGATCCACGGCGCCGAGTACCCGTTCCCCTCAGGCCCTTCGGAAAGCACCAAGTGAGTGCGTGCACAGGTAGGGGATACCACAGCGGGGACCTCCTTCATGTCTCAATGCCGTCTTCTGATTACAGGTCGCAGGGTACGGACCCCCTCCGACAAAACCGTGCGGCCTGTTGTGGTCGGCAACTGTCCGAACGACTGCCGAGCGCACTCATTCGTTCTCACGACTTCAACGCCTCCGGACAGGCGGCAGGTTCACGTGACGAGGACAGGGCGATCTTGATCGCGGTGGCCAGTGCCTGCGCCAAGGGGGGCGGGACCGCGTTGGACACCTGCTCGACCTGAGCCGAGAGAGTTCCCTCCAGAACGAACTCCTTGGGGAACCCTTGAAGGAGCATCGCTTCATAGATGCTAAGGCGGCGGTGACCGTCGGGATGCACGTGGATCTCGCGATGACCATAGGCAATCGTGGGGCTTGGTGCGTACCACTCGAGCCTACGGAAGCTACGGCCCCCGCGATCGGCACCGCCGGGTTGGTGGAAACGCTTTGAGACCGGGCGCATCGTCCAGTGATTCTCGTGATGAGGTATTGCTGACTTGTCAAGGTCGCGGGCAAAATACGCCGGGTCAGGAAGGCCTCGAATCACTGA
>CAMCJC010000282.1 GCA_945875065.1 uncultured Propionibacteriaceae bacterium
CGAATGAAGTAGATTTCGACAGTCGAGGACTTGTTGTTGTGAAGTCTGAATGGAGCGCGGCCTGATGGGAGCCGCGTTCCGGATCACGGAGGGCGGGGTGATCGGCGGCCGCTGCGTGATCCTGCCTGCGACGACGGTTGGCGGCGACCCCCGTCGTCGCCTGGCCTTCCCGCTGCGGCTACACCGCTAACCCCTAGGAGGATTGGAGATTTTGAATGGCTATCGTGCAGGTGAAGTTCGAGGGGCCGTATGACGCCATCGACCTGTTGGCGAAACGGATGACGCACTACGACATCAGAGCCGGGCGGGCGCTCCCCGCGCCGCTGGCGGGAGGTGAGGTATCGACGGCGGGGACTTATGTCGACGATGTGTGGGTGAATCTTGAGCTGTGGAATAGGCGCGAAGTAGGGGCTGTCGTGCGGTTGACGGCGGAGTCGGAGCCGATCGGCGAACGGGAAACCCGGGCGCTGCTGGAACGCCTGGCGAGGTCGATGATCCCGGGGCAGACCACCACCCTCGGCGAGCGGCGGGGGCTCGCCGCCGACTCGTTCACGTGGATTGGTGACTCCGACTACACGGTCAGCACCGAGAACGGCATACCCGGAGAATGGACTTCGCGGGAACGCGACGACTTCTTCGCGCAGGCACCGAGGGGACTGTGCGCGTCGGACGGACTGCTCGTCTCACCGGGAACCGTGAGCTGCGGCCAAGGTCTGATTCATGCGCCCAGCCGGATGATGTACCTGGGATTCGACGGCCTCATGGGGGGGAGGGCTGAGAACTGGATCGGAGGCTGACGGCCGGCGGCATCGGCGTCCCGGTCTCGTCGATCCCGGGCGTGCGAATCCTGATGCGCAACGCGAACCCGTTCTCGATCGGCATCTCTCCAGACGGCACTCAGCTCGCCGTCCTCGAATACGGTCAAGGCAAGGGGCTGGTAAGCGTCGTTGACACAGCGACGGGGCAGACGCAGCGACTCACCTGGTTCGAAGGCGCAGGCGGGGGTGAGCAGGTCTTGTTCAGCCCTGATGGCAGATGGCTGCTGATCCCGAGCCCTCGCGGCGGCTACACGGCACTGCTCATCGTCTCGGTGGCGACGGGGCAGAGGCTTGAGCTCAACGTGACCAACCGAGCGCTGTGCTGGTGGGTGCTCAACGGCCGGCTCGGCGTGCTGCAGTTCGGGCGCGGCAAGCCCGGCAGTCCGAGCTACGACCCGTACGCCGTCGACTTCTACGACCTGACAACCGACGAAACAGTCGAGATCACGCGCGTGAAACCCCCGTGCGAGATGCCCGAGGACCAGCGATACCTGTTCCAGCCGGAGGCGAACAATGACGGCGAGGTCTTGCTCGAATACCGGATTCCACCGGCCTACCCAGGCCACTACAAGGTCCACCCGGTTCTAGGGATCCTCGACCTTGCGACGGGCAACCTCCAGCAGGTCGCGGAGCCGTTCGTCGACCCGCAACGCCTGCTGAGACGCAGGTTCAAAGGCTGGCACTGGAACACTCCGCTGAGCCTCCCGATCACGCACCGCCCGGCCATGCTGGAAGCCGCCATGCGTGACCCACTATCTTACGGCTGGCCCAGAGTCGACGACTACGGCGGCATCATCCAAGTCGCCTTTGACAGCCCGCTATTGGAAGGGAAACAGTGATGACGACGGGACGGGCTACTCGTCACCGGTCCACAGGCGGAAAAACGGTCCGGACCCTCCCGATACCCCCCAGGGTGTGCACGAATCGCCGGGCCAGGTGGACCAGCCTTGCGAAACCCCTAGCCGCAAACCACCCCATTCGCCCGAAACGGCGGTTCGCGCCCACAAGGCGGGCCTCCCCTGGCCGGGATGCGTCCATGATTTGCGGAGAAGCCAAATCTTGTTTAACGTCGGCCATAGTAGGAGGTTCTAGATTGCATAGACTTGAGAAAGAGTAATCGCGCGCTCCGAAGCTGGACTATATTTGGGTTCTCGTGATATTGCTATGCGATAATTAATGCCTCCAGTGAAGCCGTGGTGCGCCTTTCTCGGCGGCTGTGCTCGGCGTACATGATTGCTCGGAAAGGCCTAAGGGGCATTGACTCTGAAGATAGTTGATGCTATTCTCGAGTATGATTGATTTGCCCGATCTGCTGGATGTTGTCCAGGCGACTCTGCAGTGGTTGGCTGTGCCGTTCCTGTTATGGTTCCCGGCTATAGTGGTGATCTGGCTTGCAGATTGGGTGCGAACTGTCGCTGAGGTGCGCCGCGGGGGTGCTCGCCTCTGGGGCTGGCTGAAAACGCAGCGTCTCTCTCGCCTCGCTCTTTATGCCTTTTTGCATGCGGTTGTGGTTGCCACGGTGTACTCAGGCTTTCGCTTGGGAATAGCTATGGTGAAGCCAGATGCTTCTGGAGTGACCATAGCTGACGGAAGATATTTTCGTTGGCGTGAGGTGTGGGTGTCGGTCACCACGTTTTCCGCGTCTGATAGTCTTGCGACGCAGGCATTGTTCGCTGCCGTGGGGATATTGATCGCGTATAATGTCGCATATGTCATTGGAGCTGGGTGGGTTGCCAATTTCATCGCTACAGTGGTCGCGCTAGGCATATGGCTTGGCCGATGTGCGGCGGCGGTAGTGGCGCTCGCGGGATTCTGTGTCTGGGGGCTAGCGACATTGGCGCACGATCCCAACTACAATAGCGAGATGGTTTACTTGTATGTTATGTGGATCGTTCTCTTCGCAGGATTCTCATTGTCTGCCTCGCGGATCGATGCTATGGCTGGAGTCATTTCCCGGCGATGACAACGTCGAGACGTGATGGGCATAGTGCTGCTTGTCCCAGCCGGTCGAAGGATCGCGACTGATCGCTAACCCATGACCTCCTCCGCCCGCTGTCCGTCAGGACCTGTTGGCATGGGCTCCCACCGACTGGACGGCCTGGTGCGACCTTGCTCAGTCCTGCTCAGGGTTTTGTCGGTGGGGTGCGGTTGAATGGCATGTGAAGGGAGGCTGACGTGGGTACCTGGTTCGGACGGCTGCGGCGCTGGCTGGCGGATGCCGTCGTGCGTGTGCGCCCGCGGGGACCTTGGCTCCGGCAGGGCTGGTTCGCCCTCGTGTGCGCCTCGGCGTTCGTCGTCTCCGCGCTGCCGATCTTCCTCGGCTGGGACCTCCTGCCTTCGCTGTCGTGGAGGCGACCGCTGTACTACGTCGTGCTGCTTGTAGTCGGGGCTGGTGCGGCGTACGTCGGCGGGCTCTGGCTGCGAGACAAGACCCGGCAGGGGCCCGTGATCCTGCTCGGCTGCCTGGCTTCGTTTGTCGTGGCGTGCGGCATCAAAGGGATGTGGGGGGTCGTCGACGGGGGAGTGCCGTTCCTCGCTGAGTTGCACCGCGGTTTCCTGCTGCTGACCGGCGATCCTGGCACCGATGTCGTCGCGGACTGGTCCGCGCTCCAGATCGCGCAGTTTGGCTCGGTGCTGTTCCTGTCCGCGACGGTGGCTACGGTCGTGGCTCAGCTGGCGTCGTCGCCGGTGGCGTCGCTGTACGCCAGGTTTGCGAAGCGGGTGGTTCTGGTCACCGGCCTCAACGGCGACTCCGTGCCAATCATCCACGCCCTCACCGAGGTACGTGAACCGACCACCGTCGTGCTCGCCGAACCTAATCCGGATCATCCGCTGCTGGAGCAGGTGCGGCGCTTCGGCGTGCGGGTCATCCATCGCGAGCTTTCTGGCCGCGACAACGACCTGCGATGGCTGCGTTCCCTCAGCACGTCAGCGTTCGGACGGCGGGTCGCGCTCGAGCGTGTCTACCTCCTGGCAGACGACGAACAGGCCAACCGCGCTGCCGTCGAGGTGCTGCGCGAGTGCCTGGCCGGCATCCGCACCACCGATGGGCACCGGCCTCCGACGCGGATCATCGCCCGCATCGACCGCTACCGGCAGGCGCGTCACTACGCCGCCCATCAAGTCGAGAACTGGCAGGCTCCGGCCTCTCAGGCATCCGGCGTCCG
>CAMCJC010000283.1 GCA_945875065.1 uncultured Propionibacteriaceae bacterium
TGGCGGCAGCCCCCAACCGAGTTCGCCCAGCTCCTAGCGGCCGAGCCGAACTTCAGGCTCGTCCTGATGTTCTACTTCGTCTTGGGCTTGATCGCCACGGCGCTGCTGCTTCCGGCGATGGCCAGCCTCGCTGCTAGCGCCGCCGTCCTGGGGGCTCGCGGCAGGGAGCAGCGCTTGTCCGCGTTGCGTCTGATCGGCCTCAGCTCTGGCGACGTTACGCGCATGGCCTTGCTCGACTCGCTCATCCAAGCGACGATCGGCATCGCCGTCGGCGCCGCCGTCCACACTGCGACTGTTCCGCTGTGGTCCCATCTGGAGCTTGAGGGCCTCGCTTTCGGCGCCACCGAGCTGTATCTGCCTTGGTGGCTTGCCTTCGCCGTAGTCGCCCTGATTCTGGTCGTGGCCCTGGTCGCCACCTGGTGGGGGCTCCGCCAGGTCCGCATCTCGCCCTTGGGCGTCGCACGTCGCGCCGCTGGTCCTCGCCTGACCTGGGCCCGTGCCGTCGTCGCCCTCGCCATCCTCGCCGCGATCTTTTTTGGCCTTCCGCATCTCAAACTCGGTCGGGAGTGGGGCCAGTACGTTGTCACCGCCGGCACCGGGCTGCTGCTCGTGATGGTCTACAACCTTGCGGGACCGTGGCTCCTGCAGGCGCTCGCCAGTCTCTACGCGAAACTCCCTGGCACCGCCCAGCTGCTGGCTGCCCGCCGCGTCCAGGCGAACCCGCGCGAGACGTGGCGCCGTGTCGGCGGCCTCGGGTTCCTGGCTCTGATCGCCGGGTACATCGCGACGATGCCGATCCAGTTCAGCGAGCAGGGCTCGCCCGAGTCTCAGACCTTCCAGCAGGCCGCCTCCTGGGACTTCTCCAAGGGCGTCGCGATCATGCTCGCCGCCGGCCTAGTGCTCACGGCAACCGCGGTCCTGATCTCCCAGGCCGCCGCCGTGTTCGAGCGCGCCGACCTGACTCGGGCCCTCGACCGCCTGGGTACCCCAACCGGCTTCCACGCCCGCGTCCAGGTGCTGGAGGTCCTCGGTCCGCTGCTGCTCAGCCTCGCAGTCGGATACGCCTTCGGGACGCTGCTCGCCATCCCGATGACTCAGCTCGCCGACAAGTATGGACTCGACCCGACGCTCACCTCCCCGGCCGTCATGATAGGCATCCTGGTCGGCGGTCTCGCCGCCACAGCCCTTGCCCTGATCGCGGTCCAGCCACTCCAACGGCAGGTGCTGACCAAGCAGGTCCGGCGCAACGATTGAGTCCTATGCGAAAGTTGGTGGCGGTCCCTGGCGGACCGCCACCGGCCCATCATCCGGACTCGACAGCTAAATCATTGACAGTCTCTAAGCGCCCGTCTAGGTTGCAGCCATGGAGCACCCACGCATGATGCAGCTTGGGGCGCACTTCTATACGTCCTCCTGCTATCCGCTGGCCTGATACTCGCGCCCGGCCGCGCGAGACTTGGTTGTTTATCCCGCGCTCGACGCGGCTACTAGCTGTATCCCAACCCACTCGCAGGAGTCATCTTGTCCGTCCCACGTCGTCTCATCCTGGGTTCCGCCCTCGCCTCCCTCGCCTTGGCCGCGTGCTCCGGATCGTCCAGCACCCCCGCCTCCAGCACCGGCGGCAAGGCCCGCACCCTGGAGGAGATCAAATCCTCCGGCACCATCCGAATCGGGGTCTTCAGCGACAAGGCCCCGTTCGGGTACGTCGACGCAGAGGGCAAGTACGCCGGGTACGACGTCATCTACGCCGAGCGAATCGCCAAAGACCTCGGCGCGAAAGTCGAGTTCGTGCCCGTCGAGGCCGCGTCCCGCGTCGAGTTCCTGGAGACCGCCAAGGTCGACATCATCCTCGCGAACTTCACCGTCACCCCCGAGCGGGCCGAGAAGGTCGACTTCGCCGGCCCCTACATGAAAGTCTCCCTCGGCGTCGTCTCGCCCGAGGCCGCCGCGATCACGGCCGCCGACCAGCTCGCTGGAAAGAACGTCATCGTCGTCAAGGGCACCACAGCAGAGACTTTCCTTGAGAAGAACCACCCCGAGGTCAAACTCACCAAATACGAGCAATACACCGAGGCCACCAATGCCCTGATCGACGGCCGCGGCGACGCGTGGGTCACCGATAACACCGAGGCGCTCGCCTGGGCAGCCGGCGCGCAGGGCTTCACCGTCGGCATCGCGAGCCTCGGCAACCCGGACACCATCGCCGGCGCCGTCACCAAGGGCAACAGCACACTCCGGGATTGGCTGAACCAGCACCTGGTCACGCTCGGCGAGGAGAAGTTCTTCCACAGCGACTACGAGCAGACGCTGAAGCCCGTCTACGGCGACGCCGTCTCGGCCGACGAGCTCGTCGTGGAAGGCGGAAAGCTCTGAAACCCCACCGCCCCAGCGGGGGCGCGGCATGAACTGGGCGGTTATCCAGGCCACGCTCCCCACCTTTATCGAGGCCACCCTCCTTACCGTCAGGGTGGCCGCGTTCGGCATCGTTGGAGCCTTGATCGTCGGTATCCTCTGCGCGACGATCACCCGCGCCAAGCTCCCCGTAGCTCGTCAGCTGGTGTGGGTCTATGTCGAGATCTCGCGCAACACTCCCCTGCTGGGGCAGCTGTTCTTCCTTTACTACGGGCTCCCGAAACTCGGCATCGTCGTCGACGCCGAGCACTGCGCGGTCATCGGGTTGACGTTCCTGGGCGGCAGCTTCATGGCGGAGGCTCTTCGAAGCGGCCTCGACGCCGTCGAACCGATCCAATGGCAGTCGGCGCAGAGCCTTGGCCTGTCCGGCGTTCAGACGATGCGCCACGTCATCCTTCCCCAGGCGACCGCGATCGCGATGCCGGCCCTGACTGCCAACGTGATCTTCCTGATCAAGGAAACCTCGGTGGTCAGCATCATCGCGCTCGCCGACCTCGTTTTTGTCGCCAAGGAACAGATCGGGTCCGATTACACCACCGCCGAGGCGCTGTTCTTGCTCGTCTCCTGTTATCTGGTGATCCTGCTTCCAGTCTCGTTGGGGGCCGGCTGGCTGGAGAGGAGGCTGCGTCATGCGACATTCGGGGATTGAGTTGCTGTTCCAGGGCCAGAACTTCCTGCGGCTGCTGCACGGCCTATGGGTCAGCGCGTCGATCGCGCTCCTCGCGATGAGCCTGTCGATCGTCCTCGGAACCGGTCTCGGGATCGTGATGACATCGAAGAACAGGGTCGTGAAGTTCGTCACCCGGGCGTACCTGGAAACGATGCGGATCATGCCGCAGATCGTCCTGCTGTTCCTCGTCTTCTTCGACCTGACCCGGTACTTCAACGTCAACCTCGACGGCTGGAGCGCCGCCGTCGTCGTGTTCACCCTGTGGGGCACGGCCGAGATGGGCGACCTGGTACGCGCGGCCATCACTTCGATCCCGAAGCACCAGTATTCCAGCGCCCGAGCGCTCGGCATGACGCCGTGGCAAGTGCAGCGGGCGGTGATCCTGCCGCAGGCGATCCGGCGGCTGCTGCCCACCACGATCAATCTGACCAATCGCATGATCATGACGACGCCGCTGGTCGCGCTGATCGGCGTGGTCGAGGTGCTGAAGACCGGGCAGCAGATCATCGACCCGAACCGGTTCGCCTACCCCGACGGTTCCCTGTGGATCTACGGGACCGTCTTGCTGCTGTACTTCGCCGTTTGCTTCCCGATCTCCAGGGTCGCGCGGCTGCTGGAGAGGAGATGGTCGTGAACGTGCTCAGCCTGACCGACGTCGTCAAGGACTATCCGGGCGGCGTAAGGGCCGTCGACGGTGTCAGCCTGGAGGTAGCGCAGGGCGAGGTCATCGCCATCGTCGGCCCCTCCGGGTGCGGGAAGTCGACGCTGCTCCGGTGCCTCAACGGCCTCGAAGAAATCACCTCGGGCACGCTGAAGCTCGACGGGGAACTGGTGGAGCGCAAAGGCACCAACTGGCGCGATATCCGCGCCCGCGTCGGCATGGTGTT
>CAMCJC010000284.1 GCA_945875065.1 uncultured Propionibacteriaceae bacterium
CCAGGCGCGTTCGCCGAGCAGGGCGAGGACTGCGGGCACGAACGTCATCCGCACCAAGAAGGCGTCCACGGCAACCCCGACGGCGAGCGCGAACGCGATCTGTTTGATCGCCATCATGCCGCCTGGAACGAAGAATGCGAAGACGGCGAACATGATGACGGCGGCCGCCACCACGACCGGCCCGGAGCCGACGTAGCCGTCGCGGATCGCCTGAAGCGGCTGCTTGCCGTGGACATACTCTTCGCGGATCCGGCTGACGAGGAACACCTCGTAGTCCATGGCGAGGCCGAACAAGATGCCCATCAAGAGGATCGGCAGGAACGAAATGACGGGCATGCCACGCTCGACGTTCACGATCTCCTTCAGCCAGCCGTCGTTGAACACGAGCTTCGTGGCGCCGAAGGCCGCCCCTACCGACAGCAGGAACCCGGCCGTCGCCTTAACGGGCACCCACACCGACCGGAAGACGGCGGCGAGAAGCACCAGCGAGAGCCCGACGACGAGCAGGCCGAACGGTAGGAGGGCCGCGCCGAGTCGGGCGTTGACGTCGATCTGGAGAGCCGTCATGCCCGTGACAGCGGTTTCGACTTCGTAGCGGTCAAGCCACTCGTCGTGCTTGTCGCGGAGGGCTTGAACCAGGTCGGCGGTTGCCGGGTCGTCCGGCGCCGTGGTTGGCACGACCTGGATCATGCCGACTTCAGCGTTCTGGTTGGGCGTCGCCAGCGGCACGGAGGCCACGCCCGGGATCGCCAAGACCTCCTCTTTCAGGTCGGCGACGAGCCCGAGGGGGTCGTCGGAGCCGATGATATCGGCCGTGACGATCAACGGCCCGTTGCGGCCGACGCCGAAATGCTCAGCGACTAGGTCGTAGGTGACGCGGTCGGGACGGTCGACGGTGTGCTGGCCGGAGTTCGGCAGTGACGAGTGCAGGCCGAGGCCCGGCAGCGTCAGGGCCCCGAGCCCTGCTATGACCGCGACGATCACGACGACCGGCCGGCGCGTGACGATCCCGACCCACCAGCGGTGAATGCCGCCGCGGTCTACGCGAGCCGGTGTCTTCCGGCGGGGGCGCATGCGGGCGCCCATGATGCCCATGAGCGCCGGCAGCATCGTCAGCGCGATGATCACGGCGAGGACGACGCCGAGGGCCGCGAACGCCCCCATGACGGTGATGAACGGGATGTTAGAGACGCCGAGTCCCAGGAGGGCGATGAAGACGGTCAAGCCGGCGAAGACTACGGCCGAGCCCGCGGTACCGACGGACCGCGCCGTTGACTCCTCCGGGTCCATGCCCGCCCCGAGCTGGCTGCGGTGACGGGAGAGGATGAACAGGGCGTAGTCGATGCCTACGGCTAGGCCAAGCATCAGGGCGAGCATCGGCGTGGTCGACGCGACAGGCGATAGCCGCGCCACCAACAGCAGGATCGCCATCGTGATCCCTACTCCGGTCACGGCGGTTATGATCGGCAGGCCGGCCGCGACGAGCGAGCCGAGCACGATGGTCAGCACTACGAGCGCGATGCCGAGGCCGATCGCCTCGACGGGCGTGATCTCCGGGAGTTCGATGTTGAATACCTGGCCGCCCATGTCGATGTCGGCACCGGCGGGTAGGTCGGGGCGGACGGTGTCGGCGGCGGCAGTGAGCTCGGCAAGCTGCGCGGGCGTCGCCGCCGTCTTGATATCGATCAGGAACGTGACGATCGCGGCGCGGCCGTCGTCGGAGATCTGGCCGCTGACGCGTTCATCCCAGGGTGAGGTCGCAGAGTCGACGATGTCGATCTGCTCCAGGTTGGCGACAAGGCGCTCGATGACGGGCCTGAACTCGTCGACGGTGCGTCCCTCTTCGGCGACGAAGATCGCCATGCCCTGCGCCATCGCCCCTTGCGGGAAAGTCATTCGGAGCTTGTCCAGCGCTGCCTGCGAAGACGTGCCGGGGATCTTGAAACTGTCCTCGAACTGGCCGCGGAAGGCGAAAGCGAGGCTCCCGACAGCGAGCAGCGCGACCAACCAAGCGACGAGCGTCACCCAGGCATGGCGGTAGCACCAGCGCCCCAGGGCGTAGAGCTGCGCGGACATGAAACCTCGTTTCGATACACCAGTGAATCCGAGCGTTAGAATACACAGGTGTATCGGGGCGCGCGAGGTGGCTAAGCTGTCGTCATGTCCCTGACACCGCGTCGCGAAGCGACGGTCGCACGCCTCTTGGAGGCCGCCGTCGACCAGTTCGCCGCGCACGGGATCGACGCGACGACCGTCGAGCAAATCTGCGAGGCCGCCGGCTTCTCCCGGGGCGCGTTCTACTCCAATTTCGCGACGAAAAACGACCTCTGTGCCGCGCTCATCCGTCAGCTGGAAGACCGCATCACTGCGACCCTGGATGAGGTTCTGGTCGGCCTCAAGCCCGTGAGCGACCCGTCACAAGTCGTTAGCCTGATCATCCAGAAGGTCGGGGAGGTTGTCACGTTCACCCCGGAGATCACCGTCACCCTGCTGGAGATCAAGCTGCGGGCCCAGCGCAATCCCGAACTCAAGAGGCTTCTTTCCGAGACCGAGGAGCAGACGAGACCGACACAGGTCGCATTCGTGGAGCAGGCGTGCGAGATCCTGGGCGTGAAGTTCCGGCTCCCGGCGGACCAGTTGGTGACGCTGTTCGAGGCCCTGTTCTTCTACGACGCCCACAACCGCGAGACCAAACCGGCAAGGCGGCTGATGCTGCCCATCGCGACCGCCCTCATCGAGCCGCAAGCCTAGGGGCCAATTCCCCAGATCGCCGCGACTAGCATCGCCCGCAGCTTCAGGCCAAACGGTATCGTCTGCCGCCCCGTGCACAGGACGAATCGGTCCCCAAACACGCGAGGCGTTGGAGGCCGCGCAGGTCGGATGCGGTGACGGCGGCGGCCTTGACCTCAATTCCGACCATCTTGCCCTGCCGGTTCTCTAGGACGAGAACGGCCTCGATCTCGCCGCGCGACAGCGGCCGCGCATCTCGGCAGGACCCGTCCCAGCGGGGTCCTGTCCAGCAGCATGACATCGCGGTGGTTCCGCCACGCTTTCACCAGCCCCATTCCTTTGCCGGTACACCCCGTTCCTTTGGCGGGGGTACCCCCATCTTTTGGCGGGTTTTCGTTCATTGTTCTTCATGGATGTGCTCCGGCTTGAGAGAATGGCGCATGCGCATTGAACGAGTTGTGACCTCGCCTCCCGGCGATCCGGACTTTCAGAACAACACGTGGCTGGTCGGCGACGATGAGGTTATCGTCATCGATCCCGGCCACGACGCGCAGGCTGTCTTTGATGCCCTTGAAGCTCGTCCCGTCGTCGCTAGCGCCCTGACTCACGGGCACTGGGACCACATCACCGAGGCGCCTCGGTTGGCCGAGCTGACCGGCGCGCCCATTTATCTCAACGAGGCGGACCGGTTCCTGTGGGAGGAACAGCACCCCGGCATCGACTTCCTGCCCTTGGAGGATGGCGGCTCGCTGGATCTCTCAGGTGGGGACCTGGTGGTCCTGTTCACGGCGGGCCATACGCCCGGATCGACCACCTTCATCGGCGACGGCGTCCTGTTCACCGGGGACACCCTGTTCGAGGGCGGCCCCGGTGCCACGCGCTGGGACTACTCCGACTTCGACACGATCATCACTTCGATCACCGCCCTGATGGCGATGTTCCGGGACGACACGGTCATTCACACCGGGCACGGACCTTCGACGACGATCGGCGCCGAGAAGCCACACCTACAGGAGTGGATCGACCGCGGCTGGTGATTCACATCGCCAGGGTTGAGTCGGTGGTGCCGGGCTGATGGTTCCAGCCCGGCATGTCCGTTAGTGGCCGGTGTTGGGGAGTCCGGGTCGTGGGTTGGCCGGGTCTGGTGGGGTTGGTGTTCCGGTGGGTGTCGGGGTGGGTGAGGGTGGCTGGGTGGGTGTCGAGGTTGGGGGATTG
>CAMCJC010000285.1 GCA_945875065.1 uncultured Propionibacteriaceae bacterium
GAAGACGCTCTGCTCGCCGACGCGCCATTTCGCGGACTTGACGAACTGGAACACCCCGATGTCCCAACCCTGATTCCAGGCGCGCAGGGCCATACCGAACGCCGCCGTTGACTTGCCTTTGCCCTCGCCCTGGTTGACCAAAACCATGGGACGGTTGCGGCGCTGCTTGGTGGTCAATCCGTCGTCCGGCACCTCAATCGGTGCGCCCTTGGCCATCACGGGACCACCCGACATCTCGCCTGCATGATGACCTTCCTGTGGGTCCGCGCCCACGTTGACTCCGGCCGTGCGGATGATCTGGCTTCCCTGGCGGGTCACAGTGGCGGGACCGCTGCGGAGTCGCACCGCATTCCTCGCTCGGCCCCGCCATTGTTCCACACTCCGACTAGGCTCCTTGTCCGTGACGAGCACGTTTCTACCCGGTCCCTTGCTGCCCGATGCGGCGTTCGACAACGACGGCCAGCTGACGAAGCTGCCGCTTCGGTTCATGGCCCTGGTTGCGCTCGCCCCCGCGCCGGGACAGGTACTGTGGGACGTCGGAGTCGGCTCGGGCAGCATCGGCATCTCGTGGTGCCGGGCCGCCACGGGGGCGCGGGCCATCGGGTTCGAGAAGCGTTCCGACCGCGCCGAACGTGCCCTTATGAACGCCACAGCCCTCGGGGTCCGGGAACGGTTCGAGGTTCATATCGGCGACGCCGACGAACTCGCCCGCGAGGTATCCCTGCCCCAGCCTGACGCCATCTTCTTCGGCGGAGGCGCCGGGCGCGACGCCGTCGCTCACGCCCTGCGGGTCCTGCCGGTCGGCGGCCGCCTGGTGATCCACTCCGTCACGTTGGAGACCGACGCGCTGGTCACCGAGTTGCACGCCACGCTCGGTGGCGACCTTCAGCGAATCAGCATGGAGACCGCGCATCCGCTCGGCGCGTTCCGTGGCTGGCGCCCCGCCCGCTGCGTCACCTGCTACGCACTAACCAAGAACTAATTTTCGGTTCGGGCGCGCATCCGCGCAGCGGCTCCTAGACTCCCGTCATGAGTCCCAGTAACGAGCGCGGGGCGATCGCCACCTGGGTGGCCGCATCGCTCGTCGGGTTCGTGATCGCGGTGGGAATAGGCGTCGACCTGGCAGGGCAGTCGGCCGCTGCGACGCGGGCACGGGCCATCGCCGGGCAGGCCGCCCGCGCCGCCGGGCAGCAGGTGGTGATCGACAACGGGTCGTTCGTGCTCGACCCGATCCGGGCCAGACGGGCGGCCAGCACGTTCATCGCGTCCACCGACCTGGATGGCGCAGCCTCCATTACCACGTCACGGATCGTTCGTGTGGACATCCACGACCGCTACCACACCCAGTTCCTCAGCATCATCGGGATTACAACGATTCCCATCCATGCCTCGGCCAGCGCCGAAGCCCAGACCCGACCCGGAGGGCAACCCTGAGCGAAGATTCCAGGGGGCTTCCCGATACCACTTGTCCCAGACGTACCGCGAGAATTGGGGTATGGCCGAGAACATCCAGCAGCGCGTAGTCGATCGAGCCGTCGAGATCGTCCAGAGCGCGTACGTCGACGGGCGCATTGACGAGTCGGAGATGGAACATCGGCTGGATCTCATCATCACCGCAAAGGACCCGGCGCAGTTGCGCCTGGCCGTGGCCGACCTACCACGCCCCACCGTATCGGCACCGGCTCCGCTCCAACCGACAACCGCTGTCGTGACGCCGGCCGGTAAAACCGACGAACGGACGCTCGCGATGCTCGCCCATCTGTCTGCTTTCGTCGCCGGCCCCGTCGGCCCTGCCATCGCCTTCGGAGTCGCCCCCAACGGGGGTCTTCTGAAACGTGAGGCCGCCAAAGCCCTTGACTTCCAGCTCCTGGGAATCCTTGGCGGCATCGCGACGGCGATCTTCGGCGCCATCTCCGGACTCGGCTTGGTGCCTCTGCTCTGGATGCTCGTTTGGTTCGGTCTGACCATCAAGGGCGCCATCAGCGCCAACCGCGGCGAGGACTGGCAGAATCCCCTCAACACCTGGCTGTCGTTCCGGCCCACCAGCGGTCAGTTCATCCCGCAACTGCCCCGCCGCTGAGGCGACGAACGCAGTCTTCGACGGTCACCGCCGGCGGCTCCAGCCCGAGTTGCTCCGATAGAGCCAACAAGATGGGCTGCCGCAAGTGCGCGTTCGCGAGCAGCTCACCATCGCTAAGCAAGTCCACAACACTCCCCTGGCGAAGCTTGCCGGCGGTCATGACCGCCGCGTCGGTCGCGAACGCCAGGGCGTTGTCCACCTCGTGGGTGGAGAACACGAGCGTCGAACCCGCCCGATTGACCTCAAGCAGTGTTGCCAAGAGGGCGTCGACGCTGGCCGGGTCGAGCCCAGCCGTGGGTTCGTCGAGCAGGAGGACCTCAACGCTCATCGCTAGTGCACCGGCAATGACCACGCGCTTCCGCTCGCCGTAACTGAGCTGGTGCGTCGGACGCTCGGCAAGGTGCTCAATGCCCATCGCAGCGATGGCGGCATCCGTCGCCTCCGCCGCCTCTCCCTCGGTGAGACCCATGTTGAGCGGCCCGAAGCTGACGTCCTGCCGCACGTCAGCGGAAAAGAGCTGATCGTCCGGATCCTGCAGCACGAGCTGCACCCGCTTGCGGTGGGCCCTTAAACCGGAGCGGCTGAACTCCACCGGCTGTCCATCAAGGAGGATCGAGCCATCTCTAGGCTGATGGGCGCCGGCCAAGCTGCGCAGCAGCGTGGTCTTTCCAGAACCGTTGGCTCCCAGCAAGGCAAGTCGAGCACCGACGGGGACCTCAAGGTCTAGCCCTTTAAAAACATCCCGACCTCCGTACCCCGATGCCAAATTCTTAGCCTGCAATTTCAGCGGCTCCAAGGCGCACCTCCGGCAAAGATGGCGACCCCCACGATGATGACGACGCAAACCCACACCCACGCGGGCATGTTGCTGCCAGTGCGACGAGACGGCAGCGTCGCCAGGCTGGACTCGTGTCCTCGGATGGCCAGACCGTCCGCGAGCCGAGCCGACGAAAGCCACGTCCGTACCGCGACGGCGCCTACGAGCTGACCTGTTTCGGCAAGGGTCTTGCGTAGCCCACCGGCGCCCCCGAGGCGTTGCTGCTGCGCCTGCCGGACCCGAAGCAGCGAGTTCCAAGCCGTGAAGATCATTCGATACATCAACGAGGCGATCTCGATCAGCGGCGCCGGAATGTGCAGCTTCCGCAGCCAAGTGAGGATGTCAACCATAGGCGCTGTCATCGCCAAAACCAGGACCGCGAGGGTTCCTGCCGTGGCATGCAAGACGAGGTGGATCCCGATCCACACGTCTGCCTGCCGGATTCCGATTACGCCCCAGCGCCACCCGGGACCATCGAATGTTCCCAGGGTAACGGTCGCCGACAACGCCCCGAGCACGATGAACGCGGCCGGGATCATGACGGCGGAACGCACGAGGCGCAGCGGGATTCGAGCGGCGGCCAGGCTCGCCACGGCCATCACACCCACCAGGACCGACGTGGGGATCGGCCGGGCGAGCAGGGCCACCAACACCAGCGTCAACGACAGCGCCACCTTCTGGCCGACGGGGATCCGCCTCCAGGGGCTGTCCCAGGCGGCATCGTCGAGTCCGCTAACTCGCAACGCCTCGCCGAACTACTCGGTCTTCGCAGCCGCAGCGTCGCGCTCGGCCTTGCGCTTGCCCGACAGCCTGCCGAGCGAGTAGAAGAGGATGCCCGACCCGAGCGCGGCCTGCATCGCAAACAGCCCGGACTCGATCTCGCCCCCGGCCGGCGGTGCGATCGGCTGGAACCACGGCTCCGCACCGCCCGCCTCCAGGAGCTCAGTGACGGCCGCGTCAGTGCCACCGAACTCAGAGTCCTTCGGGGCAGTGTAGAAGGGGACGCAGAACAACACGACTAGCG
>CAMCJC010000286.1 GCA_945875065.1 uncultured Propionibacteriaceae bacterium
CCTTCGCTACCGCCGAGCCACTCTGCTCTGCCAAGTAGGCCTCAAGGTGCTCCAGCTGTTTGAGGGAGCGTCTAGAGAATCGGGGTGCTGTCATCTCTCATGCTGCGTTGCTCGGCGAGGTGTGACTCGACTTCCTCGACGGTCAGTGTGCTTGAAGGATCCGCGAGGATTTGCCGAGCGGTCGGGACAGCAACTTCGCGCAGCCAGCGCTCGACCTCCTCGGATTCTGCGAGCCTGTCCCCGGCACCAATGAGACGTAACCCTTCACGGACGACGGCATCTTGGTCCCGGTAGGCCCCCGACTCCACCTGCGCGTTGACCGCAGCCGCGACGTCGCGGCGCACCGCGATGGTTGCCATGTCCTCAAGGGGGTCCGCTGACATACCTCTAGTCTACGGAGCACCCACGGGGCTTGACACTCAGCGAAACCTCGACAGATGGCGGTGACGACGGGCCCGGACCGTGACTGGGGAGTCAGCCAGCCCGCGGCCCGGCGGCCATTGACCGCCAAACTACGGCGGTCCGCGGCGAAATCGCTATTAGTAGCCCCTTGACTCCGGATTCGTATATCTGTGTGATTACTGCATATTTGGTAGCAGTGGGGTTTTCGCTCAGCGGTCGGTACCTGGGTTGTATCGCCGCCCTGGTCAGGCGCGTGTGGAGGTGTGGGAGACGGCGGTTGAGCGCGCATGTGTTGGCTGGTTGGCGGTGGTGCAGGCTGATTTGGTGGCTTTCGCTCACGATCTGGCGGCTTGGGAAGTGTGGGCGGGGGATGGGATTGCTTCGGTGGAGTATTGGATGCAGGTCTTTCTTGGCCTGTCGCCGGCTAATGCGAAAGCTCTCGTCACGGTTGTGAAACGCTCCCTGGAGTTCCCTGAGGTGGTGGAGAAACTGTGTGTCGGCCGGGTCGGTCTGGATCAGGTCGCGGTGGTCGCTCAGCACACACCGGCGGAGTATTCGGCTAGTGTGGCCGAGTGCGCTGAGAACGCGACGGTCAATCAGTTGCGCCGTACCCTGCCGCGCTACCACTATCTGGATGCCAAACACCCAGACGGGTCGGATGGCGGGGATGACGAACTCGTGGAGACCCCGGATGATCAGGCACCGAAGTTGATGTTCCATAAGTCTTTGACGCGTTTCGAGCTTCGGTTTTCGGCTCCTGCGGTGGATGGGGCGTTGGTGGAGGCGGCGATCCGGGAGGCCAAAGACGCCCTCTTCGCTAGGGGCGATACCGAAGCGACCCTCGCCGATGGGCTCCTGGAGGTCGCAAACCGATCTCTTGGGTCGGTGACCCCGATCAGTCGGCGGGAGCACTACCGGAGCCTGGTCTACCTGGACACAGCAGGTCATGGCTGGCTCAGCAAACAAGACGCCATCCCACCCCAACACGAATGACACCACCGCCGAACAAGATGGCATGCACCGATGCCACGCGAGGCACCACCACCCACAATCCTGTCAACCTATCGGCCAGCACCCGTCCATGGATTGATTAACCGCTTCCCATCGGCGGCGACGACCGGCAGGCTAGGGTGACCCGTACCCCACGAACTGCGAGGTGATGACGTGAACCCCCAGGCCATCGGCTTCTCCCTGTTGATCCTCAGCGTGGGCTTGCTCATAGGAAAAATCATCCGCGTCAAGGTCCGTTGGGTGCAGCGGCTGTTCCTGCCGAGCTCCATCGTTGGCGGGGTCATCCTGCTGGTGCTCGGCCCGCAAGTTCTGGGGCGCTTCCCCGGCCCCTGGGGCGAAACGGGCTTGCTGACGCAGGCCATGGTCACCACCTGGTCAGCGCTGCCCGGCCTGCTGATCAGCGTCGTGTTCGCGACGATGTTCCTCGGCCAAGACCTGCCCAGCCCGAAACGGGCCGCCAAGCTGGTGGGCCCGCAGCTGGCGCTGGGAACGGCGTTCGCGTCTTCGCAGTACGTCGTCGGCCTGCTGCTGGCAGCTCTGATTCTCGTGCCGTTCTTCGGTTCGTCGCCGATGACCGGCGGGTTGATCGAGATCGGCTTCGAGGGCGGACACGGCACCGCCGCCGGCATGCGCGATGTCATGGCCAAGCTAGGTTTCACCGAGGGGGCGGATCTGGCGGTTGGCATCGCCACGGTCGGCCTCGTCAGCGGGATCATCGTCGGCATCGCGCTCATCAACTGGGGCGTGCGCAACGGCAAGACCGAGATCCTCAAGGGCGATGTCCAACTCTCGATCGACGAACAGCGCGGGCTGTTCCGCAAGGACGAGTACTATTCCGCCGGGAAGATGACCAGCCGCCCCGCGTCCGTCGAGCCCCTGTCTTTGCACATCGCGATCATGGCGCTGGCGATCCTAATCGGTTGGCTCATCCTCGAAGGCCTCCGCTGGATCGAACGCGCGACCTACGCCTCCATCATGATCGGCGAGAACACGCCGCTGGAGATTTTCGCGTACGTGCCTCTGTTCCCAATGGCGCTGATCGGCGGCGTCTTCCTCCAGGTGATCGCGAAGGCGCTAGGCGTCTCCCACGTCATCGACCCGCAGATGATGCTCCGCATCCAAGGCTGGGCTCTCGACTTCCTCGTCATCTCCGCCATCGCCACCGTCTCGATCAAGGCCGTCGGCGAGAACCTCGGCGCGTTTCTCGTCCTCTCGGTGGGCGGCATCGTCATCAACTTGGTGCTGTTCCTTTGGCTGACGCCGCGCGTCATCGGCCGCTTCTGGTTTGAGCGCGGCATCGGCGACCTCGGCCAGTCCATGGGTGTCACCGCCACCGGTGTCATCCTCATGCGCATCACCGATCCCGACGCATCCTCCCCCGCCTTCGAGGCCTTCGGCTACAAGCAGCTCATCTTCGAACCCTTCTTCGGCGGCGGCCTCGTCACCGCGATGGCCATCCCGATCATCTACCTCACTGGTGTGTGGCCGCTGTTCTTCGTGATGCTGACGGTCTTCGTAGTCGCGGTCCTAGCCGGGCTACTCCACTTCGGCCCGAAGGAGCAGCGCGACCGTGAAGCCTGGCTCGCCCAGCAGGCCGCAGAGAACGCCTAGGAAGACTGGGACTCCTCGGCCTGGCTCCTGGCGCGCTCTACCTCCGTCCATCGCCGGTATTCCCGTTCCAGGGCCCGCGCGATCACAGCGGATCTGCTGAGGGCTTCGCCTCGCTCGACCAGTTCGTCGACGAACTGGAGCATGTAGTCCGGGATTCCAGCCTGATCTGGGAACTCATCTGCCGAGCCTACCCCGCCACGATGTAAAGGCCTATAGCTTCCTAGAGAGCTACTGACAGCCTCAGCTTCACTCATGGACTCCTGAAGGTATCGCGCGCGACTACGGGAGCGTTCCTGCCGGTACGCCAGGACATCCTCTAGGCGCACCTGGCGGTGCACATTGAGCCGCACGCACGGAAGCTTGCCCTCGTCTAGCAGCTTCACCATCGACATGCGAGAGATATTCAGAAGGGCGGCTGCCTGCGTCGTGGACAGCATGGTGGAGATCGGTTCTACGCGCACCGCCTGCCCTCGGCTCAGAGCATCCAGCACGACAGTTAACCCTTCACGTATCGAACTCGGCAACTCCGGCAACAAGGCGCTGAGCTTCCCGAGATCGCCGGGATCATCGGGCGGCAACATCGGGCGGGGCTCAGCAACAGTCGTGTCTCAGCTGTCCGCCCAAAACGCAAGGGCTAGATGAGAGCCGTCCGAACCCGTGTGAGCGAATCCGTTACCCGTCGGGACAGGAGGAGTCACCCTGCCCGCGACGATGCCAGCTAGCCTTGGCCGAGGACGTCTCCGATGACCACCACTTCAGGTGCACAGCAACAGGCACGGTCGCATGGCTCGGCTTGGTTCCAGAGAAGCAAAAAGCCCCCGGTTACCCAGGGACCGCTGGTCGGGGTGACAGGATTTGAACCTGCGGCCTCGTCGTCCCGAACGACGCGCGC
>CAMCJC010000287.1 GCA_945875065.1 uncultured Propionibacteriaceae bacterium
TAGCCGTGTCGGCCGGTGTGCGGGACATGTAGACGAACCCGAGGTCGTACCAAGGCTGCGGCATCGACGGGTTCAGCTCAGCCGACTTCAGCAGCAGCTGTTCGGCCTCGTCGAACCTGCCCTGCTTGTACTTCACGGCGCCGAGGTTGAGTATCGCGTCGATGTTGTTCGCGTCCTTGTCGAGGATCTGCTGCAGCATGGTGGCCGACTCCTCGTACATGGCGGACTCGAAGTACATCCCCGCCAGTTGCATGCGCGAGTCGATATCGGAAGGGTTGCTCTCGATCTGCTTCTTCAGCGTTGCCTCACGCTCGGTATTGAGCTTAGGCACCTGCTCTCCCATGCTGGCGGCCATCGAAGGGTCGATCGACGGGTGCCCGCTCGGCATTCTCATCCCGGAGGGCATGCCGACCTGTGGCTGGTGCGGAGGGCGGCCCGCCATCTGGACAATCACGACGATGGCGGCGGCCAGCAGCGTCACCAGCACCAGGTTGAGCTTGGAGACACCGGTGCGCCGTTGCAACCTTGACGGGGCTTTTTCACGGCCCTGCCTCGGCTGGTCGTCTTCGTAGTCGGGCAGGAGATCCTCTAGGTCCGCGGCACCGTCCTCAGCCAGGTCACCGCCCTCGAATGGTTTCCCGGATGATGAGGCACCCTCGCCACGTTGCGCATCGAACGCAGCGAGGGCGTCGCTAGCCCATCCTTTGAGCTCTTCCGGAGCTGTTGCCAGGAAGGCTTCGAGGCCTTCCCGGCTCACCTGGTTACCCTGGGTCTCCTCTCCCATCGGGAACTCCTAACGAATAGTCGTCAGAACATCACTGGTCCTTGGCCGGCGAGTGCTCCTCCAGGACCGCCGGGCCGTTTCCGTTCTCCACCGTCACCCCGCGCAGCGCCAGTTGGCCCGAACGGGCGTAGTCGGTTGCCTGATTGATGAGCGACTGCGAGTACGCCGGGGCGTGGAAGCCACGGCCGTTCTCGGAGAAGGTGTAATCGATGAGGAACTGGGCCTTGCGCTGGAAGTCGCGGGCCTTGGTCAGCTGCTCTTCGGTGGCGGAGCCATCATTGGCGGCCGTTGTGATGTCCGTGATCAGGGCGTCAAGCGCCGTGTATCCGACGTTCAACGAGTTCTGCCACTGATCCTGAATGCCATCGACGCGCTGCCGCATCTCCTCGGTGGTGGAGTGATGGCAGGTCAGGCAAGACGAGTTGATGGTCTCGTCGCTGGCCATCGGGCTCATGATCTGGTGGTTGGAGATCTTCGAAGCGCCGTCACGCTGATACGACATGTGGCAGTCAGCACAGGTGACCCCGTTGGAGGCGTGCACGCCCTGGGAGAACGTCTCGAAATCGGGGTGCTGGGCTTTCAGAGCTGGAGCGCCGGACTCGGCGTGCTGGAAGTCGGTCCAGCCAACCTCGTCGTAGTAGGCCATGGCGTCCTGCGCGGTCAGGCCCTTATCCCACGGGAACGTGAGGGTCTTGCCCTCCCCCTTGAAGTAGTACTCGACGTGGCATTGGGCGCAAACATAGCTGCGCATCTCCTGGTTGCTGGCGTCACGGTTGACGTCATAATCCGAGATGCCCTGCGACGCCTTGTACTTCTTGATTCCTTCCATGAACGCCGGACGCGTAATCGTCAACTCCATAGTCTTCGGGTCGTGACAATCGATGCAGGCGATCGTGCCGGAGGCGTGCTGTACGGCCTCCTGGTAGGACAGCTTGTTCATCGCATCGAAACCGGCCATGCGGTCGCCGTTTCCGAGCTTGTCGTAGACCTCAGGCATCGAGGCATGGCAGTTCATGCATGTGCCAGGCTGCTTGAACGGCTCCTTGGTGCGCTTGGTGTACATCTGATCTACCAGCGCCCACTCGTGACCGCGCGGTGCCGTGTAGTCGACGGCGAACGCGTAGCCCCGCCACATGTGCTGTGCCCTGGGCTCAGCGTCGATACGGGAGATGGTGTGGTATTCGCGCGGGTCTTCGTCAGTTGGATCGACCTTGATGAAGTCGCCGTCAGTGTCCTCGTAGGTCTTCTTGTACTGCTCGTAGTGCTTGGGGAAGTTCTTGCCCCAAACGGCCGGGTCGTACGTCGTGTCGGTCAGCTCAACGACCTGGGTGAACGGCTGCTTGGTCTCCTCCTTGCGTTGGAAGATGTTGGTCAACAACCACGTCAGTCCCGCCGCCGCCACTGCAACGAACAGCAGGACGACGATCGGTACCCAGCGCTTTCGGGGACCTGTCCATGTGTTGGTCGACTTAGCGTCGTTGTCCGTCGTGGTGCTCATCGCTCCTCACCTCTCGTGTCCGACGCCGTCGTGACACCGGATGCACGACATCGTCTGGTCGCTCTTGTGAGCTGAACTGCTGTTGGCTTGGTCGACAAGGTTGCCGTGGCAGTAGATGCAGGCGTCCTCGACGATCTCCTTGTTGTGCTCCCGGATTTGGATGTTCTCTGGGTAGTTGTTGAACGTGAACTTCAGAGCGTGCCAGAACCCGTTGTCGGCCTTGTTCACGTACTTGTTGACGATGCTGTCATGCGGCGCGTGGCACGAGTTGCACGTGGCCACGTCGTGGTGGGATCCCTTCAGCCAGCCCTCGTACTGCTCGTTCATCGCGTGGCAGTTGGCGCAGGTAGCGGGATCATCGCCGAGATAGTCCAAGGCGCCCGCGTAGTAGACCGTGAATCCGCCCACGCCGATGACGGCGCCGAGCAGCGCCGCCAGGGCGACACCGGTCCACCCAGTGAAGGCATGCGTGAAGTCACGCCACAGCTTGCCGACGAACCGCTTCACCGTGGCCCTCCTCTCCGAGTGCCCAAAGCCGCCCCCACATCCCAGTGGTGGCGGACATCTTTCTGGCCTGCTAGCAGGCTAGCACACCCTGTCTCTAAGATCTCAAGGACCTCACGGTTAACTACACCCACGCATACGAGGGAGCCCTAAGCGGAACGCGCGATGCTTGGATGACGAAAACCGGACTCCCTGCCAGGAGCGGCCGGCCTCCGGTCATTTGAGGAGGGTGATGCTGTCCTCGTTGAGCCCCACCAAGTGACCGCCGGTGTACTCGAAGTCCTGGTACCCGGCGGTCACGGTCGGCCAGAGTTGATTGGGCTGGCCGGGGATGATCGCCAACCACTTGTCCTGCGCGGGGTCGTACCCGCCCTCGTTCGTAGCGGTCGGATTAGTGTTTACGAGCCAGACCTTAGGGGTACGCACGATCTTGCTTCCGACCATGGGCGCCCCGTAGTCCACCCATGTCGCCTTCCCACTGGCCATGTCAACGGTCGCGAACTGCAACGTCGGCTGCGCCCGTACCAGGACGGGCGCGCCCGTCTCGTCGCGCGAGTCGTCGTCGATCACCACCTGCGCCTGCCCGCCGATGTTGCTATTGCGCCACAGTTCTTTACCAGTCGCCGGATCCAGCCCAACCAGCGCCATGCCCTCATTCCCGTACCTGTTTCCGTCGAGGAAGAGGAGCGAATCTCCCCACGCGGCCAGGTCCCCAGCACGACTCTTCCCGACCTCGCTGGACCACAACTCGGTGCCGTCGACGTTGTAGGCCTTGACATGGCCCTCGCTAGTCATGAAAGCCATCGACTCGCCAACCCACACGCCGTCCAGGAGCCCGACCGCCGACGCCACTGCCGAACCGTCGCTGATGCGAAGCGGAGGGACGCATGTGAAGTCATAAGGCCCGCCGGCCGGGTTGTCCTGACACACCTGAACCGTATCTGCCACCTCACGCATCCAATGGCCCCTCTGGTGCAGGTGGCCAACGCCACTCACCCAGGTCGCCATCGCCCGCTCGTCGATCGATGCCAGTCGGTTCAACTCCCCTCTGCTCTCTTCATAGTTCGCTCCGATGTAGCCCAGGCGGTACGCATTTCCCGACGCCATCACTCCGTACGTGACTCT
>CAMCJC010000288.1 GCA_945875065.1 uncultured Propionibacteriaceae bacterium
GACACGGGTTTCAACTCCGCCCACCCCGACTTCAAGGGTCGCAAGGTCAGCACCAAGTCATTCATCGACGGCGAGGACGCCGAGGACGGGCACGGCCACGGCACCCACTGCGTCGGCACGGCGGCCGGACCGCGCGTCGTCGAAGGCGGCAGGGGATACGGGGTCGCGCCGGAGGTCGAGATCTTCGTCGGCAAGGTGCTCGGCAACGAGGGCACCGGATCGGACACCAGCATCCTGGAGGGCATCGACTGGGCCCTCGAAAACGGCTGCCAGGTAATCTCCATGTCTCTAGGGGCCGACGTCCACACCGTCCATCCCCCGTACGTCGCCGCCGGGAAGCGAGCCCTCGAACAGGGGGCGGTCATCATCGCGGCTGCCGGCAACAACGCCCGCCGCAGTGCCGGCGACCCCGGCTTCGTCGGCGCCCCCGCCAACAGCCCGTACGTGATGGCCGTCGCCGCCGTCGACGAGGACCTCAAGATCGCGGACTTCTCGGCCCAGGCCGTCAAAGCGGAGGGCGGCGAGGTCAACATCGCGGCTCCGGGCGTCGGCATCTACTCATCGTGGATCGCGCCGGAAAACTACAACACCATCAACGGCACATCCATGGCCACGCCGCACGTGGCCGGCGTCGCCGCGCTGATCGCCGAGGCCACCGGCGCCCGCGGCCAAGACCTGTGGGACCAGCTGCTATCCGGCGCGAAGGCGCTCCAGGCCCCCAAGGAAGACGTTGGCATCGGCCTGGTCCAGGCACCGGCTAGCAAGCCGCAGCAAGTCGACAAGAGCTGGGTCTTCACCGTCGCCGACGAGCACACCAAAGACCTCGAGGCCGTCGCCCAAAACCTCGAAAACAAGGGAGTCAAGATCACCCGCAAACTCCCCAGCCTAGGCATGATCCACGGCACGGCCCCCGCCGATCTCCAAAGCCTCACCGACATCACAGGCGTGGCCTCCGCAGACGTCGCGGTCACCCACTCCATCAACCCACCAGAAGCCGAAGTCCAGTAGGCCGCGGGACATGGCTGCCGGAGAACCGATAAGCAGCCCCCGGCTTCTATAGAGACGAACCGGTCACGAGCTTGAGAGGGCCGAAGCTAGACTGAGGCTCGCCCTTGAACCGAGTTCCCCGCGCGGCTGCATCGCATAGGCCTCGATGCAGCCGCGCCCAAAACCTAAAGGTCCCCCAATGCTGCTGAACATCTCGCATGTGAGCTTTGGATACATCCCAAACACTACAGTTCTTCAGGACTTAAGCCTCAACGTCGATGCCGGAGAGGTAGTTGGATTAATAGGTCCGAACGGATCAGGAAAGTCAACCCTCATCAAGTGTGTGGCCGACCTGTTAGCCATTCGAAGTGGCCAGATCACGATCGATTTCCACCCCCATACTTCCGTCTCCGCAAAATCGTCCATGCTCTTGCTAGCCAGCAATGACGACATGCCTGAATTCTTGACAGGCTCGGAATTCGTTCATCTTATACACCGCATGCACGGCAAGGAGATTGACACCGGATTCGTTCAGCAGCTTTTTGAGCGATACGCAATGAAATATCGCAAGGATTCACTGATCGAAGATTATTCTCACGGAATGCGCAAGAAACTTCAATTAATCACCGCCATCAGCCTACGGCCACGATTGACGATTATCGATGAAACACTCAACGGAGTGGACCTGGACTCGCTATACCGATCAGAGCATGATATCCGTAGCCTTAGTGAGACCGGCGGCGTTTTGGTATGCAGCCATGACTTCCGGTTCCTTGAGGCCGTTGTTAATCGCGTCGCAATCCTTCAAGACGGTGAGTTAGTGCACGACTCCCCCCTCGGAGAGGTCCGCTCAGCCTACGGATCCATTGACTCCCTTACACGTAAACTACTCTTTGGCCCTAGGGCATAAAAATGAGGATACAACAAGTAGGACTCCTCGTAGGCTTCTATTTCAAGTTCATTCGCCGGAGAGTCCTCAGGAAAGGCATTCTTGCCGCCCCGGCCGCTCGGATAGCTGCCGTCATTCTAGCAGCCACAGCTCTAGTTTTACTAACCGGCACGGCGTTTTTCATCTTGAAAGACCTCATCGCCGATCCAGCCATATTATCACTCATGATGCATCTATCGAGCTTAAGTTCGGTGCTATGGGTGCTGGTAGCATTCATCTTCACTAAAGTGTTGTTCCTCAAGTCCGAACGAATGCTCTCGCTCACCTACCATCTACCGATCACCGGGAAAGAGAGAGCCGTAGCACTTGTCTTGTTTGAGGCCCTCATGGTGGCGGTGACCATCAGCGTGTTATTCACTTCCAGCATGGTGCCACTCGTACTCCTCCATGGAATCCGCGCTCTAATCCTCATATTCTGGGCGATAGTGTGCCCCGTGACAGTATCCTACTTGTTATTAAACGCGCTGTATCTAGGTGCGCAGCGCCTTCTAGGCCTCGTGGGTTTCGAACGGGCACGGTCGGTAATCCTGCTGGGTGCAGTCAGCATCGCTGCCGGGCTCTACTACGGAAGAAGCGTGAAAGACACGATCGCTGTAGCCAATGCTTACGCCCGGGGGGAAACGCTTTGGACTACATCCACAGTCTTTCTGCATCTGACGGATAAGGCAGGGTGGCTTGCCAGCCTAGGGGTTTTTCTCGCAGTATCCGCGCTCTTGCTGTGGCTGTCAATAACCTTGACGCCACACATCTACATGCCCTCACAGCGGCACATCCCTATCCCTCTCCCTTTTGTAATGCATTTTCCAGGCTTAGGACCACAACTAGCAATGCATGTGCGCAGCTCAGACTGGATGTTGGCTGCGATACTTACTCTGGTTCTCGGGTCAGTCTGTTTACTTTCAGATGTGGCACCACCCTCTCTAGCGTGTGGCTTGTTGGCCTTTCAAGGAATCGGAGCTTACGCCGATACTTGTCGTTTGCGATGGATTCATCCCATCAGATATCCGAGTGCTCTGCGCGCTTATATACAACTGCTGGGTTCCCAAATTGTCGCTTTGATGCCGTTGCTGACATTTCTAACAGCTGCGGGAATGATAAAGGGAGGGGAGCCGGCTAATCACTTGACAGCCTCCCTAGGGATCCTCGGCGGGGTATTCCTAACAATACTCATCGGGATTCTCTTCCCTCCGGATCACGATAATCCCTTCTCGACGGCCATCGGAGTGGCAATAGTTGCCTCTATCGGGACACTGGGGATTCTCGCTGTTCAAGTATTCTCACTCTCCCCGCCGATTCTGATCGCCGCTGGCGTTGCAGCGGTTCTTCTATCCGCCTCCCTCTCCGTCGCCGGCATCCATATCAATCAACGAAGGAGTAGACATGAAGAAGCTAACTAGAGTCGCCCTCATTGCCGTAATAGCATTCGTGCTCACTCTAGCAGTTTCAGTCGCCGGGATTCTGTACGCGATGTTCACCACCAGGGGTGATGCCGAGCGAACTGAGGCACTGTTCGGCGCTGTGTTCTTCGAGACACATTCCACCGCCACGGGCATAGAAGCCACTATGGGCGTGGCAAGCATCACAGCGGTGCTAGGCATCTACCTTGCTTGCCTCATCTTCTGTTTCATCGTCGGCTTCTTCATCAAGCGACTATCGAACTATCGCTCTACTCTATTGCAGGAACCATCCCGCCACACACACTCCGAGGGCTAGCATGGCATTACTGCCTTCCAAGGTTGCCTCTAATGGTCATTGGAGATCATCCTCGAGAGCGATTCTCATAGCCGCCTCAAGTGGTTTCTGGAGAGCCCTTCTGGACACGACACGGGTTATTACACTGACAGTGGTATGGACCCTGACCTGGCCCCTGTGCGGACTCGCAGCTATGTGGCTCTTCGCCTACCTATGGTGGATATGGCTGGCATTAAACAAAATCGTTTGCCGGGGTGTTCTTCGAGGGTGAGAACCGG
>CAMCJC010000289.1 GCA_945875065.1 uncultured Propionibacteriaceae bacterium
GCCCTCGGCGATCTGTCGCTTGATGGTCTCGGGACCTTTCTCGACGTACTTGCCCACGAGGAAGAACGTCGCCGGGACCTGGTGCTCCTTCAGGATGTCGAGGATCTGCACCGATGTCGTGGTGTTGGGGCCGTCATCGAAGGTCAGGAACACCAGCTTCTCGGGAGCGGTCGACTTGGTCTCCGGCTTTCCCTCGGCCTGCGCACGAGCCTCGGCGACCCACGTCTGGACTTGCTGTGCCGGGTAGGCGTAGGCGTCGGCCGCGTTGTTGTGGTTCGTACCAGGCTTCAGGGCCGTCGGGTCGACCGGCGGCGCGGTTGACGAGGGCGGCTGCGTCTCGGTCGGGGCAGCTGGCGACTCTCCTCCGGCGGCGGAGGAATTGGACGTGCTCGGAGCGGCCGGTGAGCAGGCCACCAATCCGAGAGCGGCGGCGAGACCGCCACCCAGAACGATTCGGCGCTTGAGGCCTGCCATGGCTGTCCTTTCGATCAGGCGATCACGCCGAACTTGTAGCCGGCGTCCTTGTATTCCTTGATGATCTGGGGCAAGGACTTGACGGTCAAGTCCTTGCCTTGAGAGTCATGGGCGAGCAGGACCGTCGCTTTGACGCCCCTCCTGATCGGCCCGGTAGACACCTTCACCATACCCTCGACGGTGGTCGGACGCCGGCTTTTGGGCTCCGCGTCGCCCGTCAACGCATCCCAATCGATCCAATGCACGCCCTCTTTCTTCAGTGCGGCGTCGGCGTCGTCGAGTCGCTTCCAACTCAAGTGACCGCCGGGGTAGCGCCATGCGCCGGTCTTGAAACCGGAGCCCAACACATTCTCGAGGGCCTCCTTGGTCTTGCGGTACTCGCCCAGGATGGCCTCGGTGTTCGCGACACGGCCCGGGTAGAGCTTGTTGTAGTCGTGGGTGTAGCTGTGCATCGCGATGGAGTGGCCCTCGGATACTTCGCGTTTCAGCGTCGCCGCGCCGGATTCGACGAGTTTGCCGACCACGAAGAACGTCGCGGGCACCCCGTGTTTCTTCAGGATGTCGAGGATCTCGACGGAAGTCGTGTCGTTGGGGCCGTCATCGAAGGTGAGGAAGACGAGCTTCTCCGGGGCCGTCGACTCCTGGTCCTTCATCGCCTCGGCAGTCCACTTCTGCACGTCGGCGGCCGGGTAGGCATAGGCGGATGCGGCGTCGTTGTGGTTGGCGCCGGCCTTCACAGCCGAAGAGCCTTGGGGAGCCGCGCTGGAGGAGGCCGGCTCCGACGGGGAAGCAGGGGCGCTGGAGGTCTCGGGCGCGGGTGACGTTGCCGCGCTAGAGGTCGCCGGGGCATCGGACGACGGGGGGGCCGCGGGCGTCGATGACGGACTGTCAGAAGGGGACGCAGGGATGCCCGCGGGGGCACATCCGACAGCTCCGAGAGCGGCGGCTATCCCGCCACCTAGAACGAACCGACGGCTAACGGCAGGCATGCGATTTCCCTTCGTCACGAGCACTAGCAGCGGGCTTGAGTTTAGCCCGGCTCAGCCCCAACTAAGGTAAGGCTTAAGACGCGAAAGTAAAGCCCCTGGTCTCAGGCGTTTGGCCACTCCTCGCCCTCGGGCGTTTTACCGGTGATGATGTAGATCACACGACGCGCGACCGCCACCGCGTGGTCCGCGAACCGCTCGTAGTAGCGGCCGAGCAGGGCGACATCGATAGCCTGCTCAACACTGCCACTCCAGCTGTCGCCGAGCAGTACCCCGAAATGGTCGCGCCGCAGCCCATCCATCTCGTGGTCGATCTCCGCCATCTGGCGGGCGGCCTCGGCGTCGCGCTCCTTGAGGGAGTGGTTCGCCAGTCGCGTCATCTCGATGCACACCTCGGACATGCGCTCGAAATTGGGGCGCAACGTATCGGGCAGTGCGGACGTCGGGTAACGCAGGCGCGCGATCTTCGCGACGTGTGCGGCGAGGTCCCCCATGCGAGCCAGTTCGAAGACGACGCGAATCGCGGAGACGATGGTCCGCAACTCTCCGGCCACCGGTGCTTGCAGGGCCAGCAGTGATAGGCAGCGGAACTCCAGATCCTCGTGCATGGCATCGAGCTGGGCGTCGTTAGTCACGACCGCCTCGGCCCGTTGCAGATCCGGGGCTAGGAGGGCGGCGGAGGCCTCCTTGATGGCCGTTTCCACCAGCGTCGCCATCTCTTGGAGGCTATCGACGACGTGTCCGAGTTCTTCATGGTAGTTAGCGCGCATGCTCACCGGCCCTTCGGGTTATGGGGTGATTCTAACCGCAAGCCCACGGATAAGGACTATACGCTGAGTGTTTGGGCGCGCTCTGGTGGCTGGGGCCCGCGGTCCTTGCCGCCGTGGCCTTGGGGGCCGGCCGGTGGCTGGCGGCCCCGCGGCGGGAAGAGGTCGTCGACGATGCCCCCGAAGACCTCTTGGCTCTGGTCGATTCGTCGCCGTACGGCGCGATGCTGGTGGGGCCTCACGACGAGGTGCTCGGCGTGAACCCGCACGGCGTCGCCCTGGGGATCGGGCGTGGCACCCGCGTCGGCTTTCTACCGCTGCTGGAGCGCGTACGTCGGGCCCGTGAGCGAGGAGAGGGGTTCGCCGGGATCCTCGAACGGCCGCGCGAGGCTGGGGTCGAGGCGGCAGTGCTGAACGTGCATGTCGTGCCGTTGGCCGCGGGGCGGGTGTTCGTGTCGGCCGAGGACGAGTCGGCAGCCCGCAAGGTGGATACCGTGCGTCGCGACTTCGTCACCAACGTCTCCCATGAATTAAAGACCCCGATAGGGGCGATTGGCATTCTGTCCGAGGCGGTGGCCGCGGCGACCGACGACCCGCAGGTCACGCACTTCGCCGGCCGGCTGCAGATCGAGTCCGCGCGGTTGGCCGAGCTGGTCGGCCAGATCATTGAGCTGTCGCGCCTCCAGACCGAGGACCCGATGCTGGAACGTGCCGACGTCGAGGTTGGGGGAGTCGTAGCTGAAGTGATCGCCCGGATGCGTGACGCCGCTGACCGGCGTCAGATCGCCCTAGTCCACCCCGAGGCGGCGCCGTGTCGCGTACTGGGGGACCGTAGACAGATCGGCGATGCCGTGGCGAACCTGGTGCAGAACGCCATCAACTATTCCGACGCGGGTGCGCGCGTCGTCGTCACGGTCGAACGGGTCGATGACTTCGTCGAGATTCGGGTCGCCGACAACGGGATCGGCATCGCGCCCGAGGACCAGGAACGCATCTTCGAGCGGTTCTATCGCGTCGACTACGGCCGCTCCCGCGACTTGGGCGGCACCGGGCTCGGGCTGTCGATCGTGCGGCATATCGTGCAGGCCCACGGGGGTGGCGTGACAGTTTGGTCCAGACCCCACTCGGGATCGACGTTTACCCTGCGGTTCCCGGCGAGAGGAGGGGAGATATGACCCGCATCCTGATCATCGAAGACGAGGAGTCCTATCGTGAGGCGTTGGAGTTCATGCTGAGCCGCGAGGGCTTCGACGTCGCGTCGGCCCCCGACGGGACAGCCGGCCTGGCGGCGTTTGATCGCGACGGCGCCGACTTGGTCCTGTTAGACCGGATGATGCCTGGCGTACCGGGCATGGAGGTGTGCAAGCAGCTGCGGGCCCGCGGCGGCGTCGCGATCATCATGCTGACGGCTCGCGACTCGGAACTCGACAAGGTACTTGGGCTGGAACTCGGCGCCGACGACTACGTCACCAAACCGTTCTCCCACCGCGAGCTCGTCGCGCGCATCCGGGCGATCCTGCGGCGCGGTCACGACGACGCGACGCCCGGGGTGCTGGAGGCGGGCGGCGTGCGGATCGACATCGAGCGGCACCAGGTATTTGTCGACGGCGCCGAGGTGCGGCTCGCGCTGCGGGAGTTCGACCTGCTGGAACTGCTGGTGCGCAACGCGGGCCGGGT
>CAMCJC010000290.1 GCA_945875065.1 uncultured Propionibacteriaceae bacterium
TCGGCAAACAGGATCCCGACGACGCCGCCCGCGCCCTGCTGGAACACGGCGTCAGCGTCGCGATCGTCAAACACGGCACCATGGGCACCCTCGCCCGCACCAAGGACGAGCGAGTCTACGTGCCCGCCACGAACGTCCAGGTCGTCAACGGCCTCGGTGCTGGTGACGCATTCGGCGGGGCCGTCTGTCACGGCCTGCTGAACGGCTGGCCTCTCGCCCAAACCATCGCGTTCGCGTCGGCGGCCGGCGCGATCGTCGCCTCCCGCCTCGAATGCGCTACGGCCATGCCGCTGGCCGACGAGGTGATGCGCCTCATGGCCGCTAACCCGCACGTCAAGCCCGTCGTCTGCAAGCTTGCCTGAAGGAAGGAACCCGAATGGACAACGAAACGTACGTCATCAAGGCCGGTTCGACCGCCCACGGCCCGTTCTCCACGGATGTGAGCATCGAGCGTGCCGGGTGGGAGTGGAGTTCAATCCGCGTGCTTGAGCTGTCGGCTGGTGGCGAGCAGGAGGTGACCTCCGGCGTCTCCGAGCTGCTCGTGCTGCCGCTTTCCGGCGGTTGCACCGTGGAGGTCGCGGGCGAGACTTTCAAACTGAACGGGCGCCCCGAGATCTGGACCGCGATCACCGACTATCTCTACATCGGCCGCGAGCAGACGTTCACCGTCCGCAGCGCCGAAGGCGGCCGGTTCGCGCTGCCGGCGGCGAAGGCCACCCGTGACCTGCCGCCGCGCTACTGCCCGGTCACGGAGGTCGTGACGACGCTGCGGGGCGCCGGCAACTGCTCCCGTCAGGTCAACAACTACGCCCTCGGCAACGACGTTGAAACCTCGCACCTGCTGGCCTGCGAGGTCCTCACCCCTGGCGGCAACTGGTCCAGCTACCCGCCGCACAAGCACGACGAGCACACCGAAGTCGAGCGCATCCTTGAAGAGATCTACTACTACGAGGTTCGCCCCGGCGGCGGCACCCCCGGCTTCGCGCTGCAGCGCATCTACCCGTCCGGCCATGAGATCGACGTCTGCGCTGAGGTCCACACCGGCGACGTCGTAATCATGCCGCACGGCTACCACGGCCCGTCCGTGGCGGCCCCCGGCTACGACCTGTACTACCTCAACGTCATGGCTGGCCCCGCCGAGGACTCGACGTGGCTCATGACCGACGACCCGCCCACACCTGGATCCGCGGCACCTGGGAAACCCAGGAAGTCGATCCCAGGCTCCCCATGACCCCGATGAACTGATGGAGACCCCAATGAACACTGTGCGACTCACCGTCGGCCAGGCCGTCATCCGGTTCCTGGTCAACCAGTACACCGAACGCGACGGCGTCGAGCAGCGCCTCATCGCAGGCGCCTTCGGCATCTTCGGCCATGGCAACGTCGCCGGGATCGGGCAGGCGCTACTGCAAAACGACCTCGACCCGACCCCAGACGGCGACCGCATGCGCTACATCATGCCCCGAAACGAGCAGGGCATGGTCCACGCGGCCGCCGCTTACGCGAAGACGACGAACCGCCTGAGCACGTGGATGTGCACGTCATCGATTGGTCCTGGTTCCCTCAACATGGTCACCGGCGCCGCCCTGGCGACCACGAACCGGCTGCCGGTGTTGCTGTTCCCCTCCGACCAGTTCGCGACCCGCTACCCGGATCCGGTGCTCCAGCAGGTCGAGGACCCGGTCTCGCCGATGACGGCCGCCACCGACTGCTTCCGCCCCGTCGCCCGGTTCTTCGACCGCATCGAGCGGCCCGAGCAGCTCATCCCGTCGCTGCTGGCGGGTCTGCGCGTGCTGACTGATCCCGTCGACACCGGCGCCGTCGTGATCGCGCTGCCGCAGGACGTCCAGGCCGAGTCGTTCGACTTCCCCGAGGAGTTCTTCGCGCGTCGCGTCTGGCATGTGCGCCGCCCACCGGCCGAGTCGGCCGCGATCCAGCGCGCCGCCGAGATCATCAAGGCCGCGAAGAAGCCCCTCGTGGTCTCCGGCGGCGGCACGATCTACGCCGAGGCCTCCGAGCAACTGCGGGCCTTCGCGACGGCAACCGGAATCCCCGTCTCCGACACGCAGGCCGGCAAGGGCGCCATCAACCACGACCACGAGTGCGCGGTCGGCGGCGTCGGATCCACCGGGGCGGCTTCGGCTAACGCCCTGGCCGACGAGGCGGACGTCGTCATCGGCATCGGCACCCGCTACTCGGACTTCACTACGGCCTCCCACACCCAGTTCAAGAACCCGGACGTGAAGTTCGTCAACATCAATGTCGCGGCTTTCGACGCATCCAAGCACAGCGCCGAGATGGTCGTCGCCGACGCCCGCGATGGGCTGGAGCAGCTGACCGCGGCGCTTGCCGGCTACCGCGTCGATGAAGCCTACAGCGCCCGCATCAAGGAGCTGAAGGTCGAGTGGGAGCAAGCAACGCACGAGTGCTACCACCGCGACCAGAAGCCGTTGCCCGCCCAGACCGAGGTGTTCGGCGCGCTCAACGAGCTGATGGGCCCGAACGACGTCATGATCAACGCCGCCGGCTCGATGCCCGGCGACCTGCAGTGCCTGTGGCAGGCGTCGACGCCGGAGCAATACCACGTCGAGTACGCGTTCTCGTGCATGGGCTACGAGATCCCGGCCGCGATGGGCGTCAAGCTTGCCCGCCCCGCCGCAGAGGTCGTCGCGATCGTCGGCGACGGCACCTACCAGATGCTGCCGATGGAACTCGCCACCGTCGTCCAGGAGAAGCTGAAGGTCATCTACGTGCTGCTCCAAAACTACGGCTTCGCGTCAATCGGTGCGCTGTCGGAGAGTCACGGGTCGCAACGGTTCGGCACCCGCTACCGCACCGGCGACACCCCGCACAACGCCGACGGCGACCTGCTGCCCGTCGACATCGCCGGCAACGCCGAGTCGTGGGGCCTGAAGGTGCTGCGCGCGAACGGCATGGAGGAGTTCCGGGCCGCCTACGCGGAGGCCGTCGCGGGAGACGTGCCGGTGATGATCCACATCGAGACCAACCTGTACGGACCCAACCCGCCCGGCACCAGCTGGTGGGACGTCCCGATCTCCGAGGTCTCCCGGATCTCGTCGACTCAAGAGGCACGCACCTGGTACGAGGGTAAGAAGGCCGACCAGCGGCACTACCTCAAGTGACAAGGTGATTTAATCGACGTGGGCCGGGGATTCTCGGCCCACGTTTGTTTTAATCGTGTTTCGTGGGAAGCTCGGAGACGATGAACGAGATCGATGTGCAGGCTTTCCGGGACCGCATGGCCACCGGGGACCCGGTGCGCGTCGGCGACCCGGTGTTTGAGCAGTTCCACCAGCTGGCACAGCAGGCGCTGCTGCTGTGCGCGGAGATCAACGGCAGCTACCACGACCCGGTGGAGCTGCGGATGCTGCTGACGTTGCTTTTCGGGCACCGTGTGCACGAGTCCGTGACGCTGTTCCCGCCGTTTACCACCGACTGCGGAAAGAACACCAAGCTGGGACGAGACGTGTTCATCAACTCGGGCTGCCGGTTCCAGGACCAAGGCGGCATCAAGATTGGCGACGGCGTCCTAGTGGGGCACAACGTCGTCATCTCCACCCTCGATCACGACCTTGACCCGACGCGGCGCGCTGACCTCATCCCTGGCCAGGTGATCATTGAGGACAAGGTCTGGATTGGGGCGAACGCGACGATCTGCAAGGGAGTCGTCGTCGGCTACGGGGCGGTCGTCGGGGCCGGCGCCGTCGTCACCCGCCACGTCCCACCGAAGACTGTCGTGGGCGGGGTGCCTGCGCGGGTGCTGCGTCAGCTCTAGTGCGTCGACAGGCCTCTGGCTAGCATTGAAGCTGCCGGGTCGAATCGTGTAACGAAGCGACGCAGAATTTCACAAATTGGTGTTGTTTTCCACAAGCTACTTGAGAC
>CAMCJC010000291.1 GCA_945875065.1 uncultured Propionibacteriaceae bacterium
GTCGAACCCGAGGGTGACGCTCGTCGTCCCCTGTTCCGTCAGCTTCGCCGCCGTCGCTTCAGCCAACTCCTGCAGCGACGCGTGCCCCGGGTAGGCGCCGTTCGGCACCGACGACAGCAGCGGGTCGCCGCCGCCCACCAACACGATCTGCCCCGCCGCCGGGGAGACGACGCGCGTGGTGAACCGCTCGTTGCCGTCGAACGCGTTCATCACCGCGACCATCGTCAGCAGCTTCGTGTTCGATGCGGGGATCAGCATCTGGTCCGGGTTCGAAGCGGCGACGACCTCTCCGGTCGCTGCGTCGCGCACCTCGTAGGCGGTTACCAGGCTGCCGCCCTCCGGTACCCCGGCAGCCAGCTTGGCTAGGTCCTGGGCGCCGATCTTCGACTCCAGCGTGGACCGGTCCGGTAGTTTCCCCTCGCCGCCGGTGCCCGCCGGCTGGACGACCCCCGAGGGCGATGGAGTGGCCGATGGGGAGGGCGCATCGAACAGGGTCGGCGGCACCGTCGTCGCCGCTCCGGCGCGCTCTAGCCCTAACGGAGTGAGAATCGCGGAGTGGAACACTGCGACGACGAACGCCAGTGCCAAGACCAGCCCGATGAACAGCCAGGCGGCGATCGATCGCCACGGGTGACTCATAGACGACAACGCGACGCTCCTGGTCCGGTAAAGTTGCGACGGGCCGCTGCGGTCGCGGCCGTTCCCCAATCATAGGAGCGCCCAAGTGAGTGATGACGTCATCGAGAGCATCGAGATCTTCAGCCCGGAGAACCGAGTGCTGTTCGACGTCACCGTCGAAATCCCGAAGGGGACGAAGAACAAGTACGAGATGGACCACCACACCGGCCGGATCCGGCTGGACCGCACCCTGTTCACCTCCACCCAGTACCCGTACGACTACGGCTTCATCGAAGGCACCCTCGGCCAAGACGGGGACCCGCTCGACGCCATGGTCATTGGCGCCGAGCCAACGTTCCCTGGCTGTCTGATCGAGTGTTATGCCGTCGCGATGTTCCGCATGACCGACGAGATGGGCGGCGACGACAAGGTGCTGTGCGTGCCCACCGCCGACACACGTCGTCGTCACCTAAAGGATCTCGACTCGGTGGCTGAGCACATCCTCCTTGAGATCGAGCACTTCTTCTCCGTCTACAAGGATCTCGAGCCGGGCAAGTCCGTCGAGGGCGCGACTTGGGCCGACCGCGCCGCCGCCGAGGCGGAAATCCTGGCGTCGATCGAGCGGGCGAAGGGGACCTCGTTCGAGCACCACCACGTGAACCTCGCCTGAGCGGACGTCAGATCTCCGACCCGTCGCACCAATGGCCGACAACAGCGTTACGCCTTGTCAGAGGGCATTAGATAAGGTTGCGGCGGGCTGTCGGCCGGATGGTTTCAGGCGGGCGGTCGCGTCGAATCATGGCACCGGTGATCGCTAACCTCCAAGCTGTTTGGAGGTTGATATGCAAACCTGGGCTTTTCGGCTGGTGTCCTCGCACAAGGTGATCGTGGCGCTCGTCGTGATCGCATACATCGCCGCCCTCGCGGCTGTGAGCGCGCTGTTTTGGAACGCCATCGGCCCGTGGCTGCTCAACGGCAATCCGCTGGTCAGTGCGCTGACCATCGTCGCGGCGCTACTGCCCATGTTCGCTCTCGTGATCCTCCTCGACTCACACCGCACGCTCGCCCTGACCGACGAAGCCATCGTCGTCAGCGACCGTCGCGGCGAGATCTCCCGCCTAAGCCTGGACGATGTCGGCTCGGCAGACGTAGCCGGTTTGTCCCGGCACTTGGAGATCCGCGACCGCGCCAAGCACGTCTGGGTCTCGTTCACTTGCGCCGGCATAACGAATCCCAGCGACAAGGTCCTTGATGCCCTGCTGCGGAAGGTGCCGGGCACCGAGACCCGCACGGAGGGTAGCGTCGAGAGGCTCACGTGGACCGACCGCCATGTCGAGTTCGTCCACCTGTAACCGACGAGCCAGCTATTGTCGGTGCGCTCCGGTAACCTCCCTGGCGTGGATGAACCGGTGGTGCTGGCGCGCGGGCTGCGCAAGTCGTACGGGAGTTTCGAGGCCGTTAAAGGCATCGACTTCCAGGTGGAGCCCGGCACGTCGTTCGGGCTGCTGGGCCCGAACGGGGCCGGGAAGTCGACAACGATGCGGATGATCGCTGGGGTTTCGCGTCGCTCCGGCGGCGACCTGCGGATTCTCGGCATGGATCCCGACGCGCAGGGGCCGCGCATCCGCGCCCACCTGGGGGTCGTGCCGCAGGCCGACACCCTCGACCCGCAACTGACCGTCCGCGAAAACCTGATCTTTCACGGTCGCTATTTCGGGTTGCCGAAGCGGTGGCTGGAGTCGAAGACTGTCGAGCTGCTGGACTTCGCGCAACTGACCGAAAAGCGTGATTCCCGCGTCGACGACCTGTCCGGCGGCATGAAGCGGCGCCTGACGATTGCACGGTCGCTGATCTCCGACCCGCGGGTCGTGCTGCTGGACGAACCCACCACCGGTCTCGACCCGCAGGCCCGCCACATCCTTTGGGACCGGCTCTTCCAGCTCAAGGAAAAGGGCACGACGCTGCTGCTGACCACCCACCACATGGACGAGGCGGAGCAGCTGTGCGACCGGTTGATCGTCGTCGACCACGGGCTGATCGTCGCCGAAGGCACCCCCGCCGAGCTGGTGCGCGAGCACGCCGGGCGGGAGGTCGTCGAGCTGCGGTTCGGGTCGTCGCGAAACGCGGCGGCGGCGCAGGAGATCGCGAGAATCGGTGATCGCATCGAGGTGCTGCCCGACCGGGTTCTCGTCTACGCCGACGACGGCGAGGCCGCTCTCCACGCCGTCGCTCAGCGCGACCTGGAGGCGTCGTCGTCGCTGGTTAGACGCTGCTCGTTGGAGGACGTTTTCCTGCGGCTGACGGGACGGTCCCTCATTGACTAGTGCAATCGATCACGACGCTCTGGCCTCCAAGGCCGGCAGATGGGGATCGCTGCTGCATCTGCGCAACTACCTAACCCAGCTGCGGTCCTGGTGGATCTCGCTATTCGTCATCAGCGGGCTGGAATCGATCCTGACGGTGCTGGCCCTCGGCGTCGGGATGGGTGTCGTCGTCGACCAAGCCAGCCCCGGCGGCCTCGGGGTGCCATTCCTCCAGTTCGTCTCGCCGGCGCTCGTGATCTCGACGATGCTGCACGGCGCGCACATCGAGAACACACAGGCCCCAATGGGCGGGTTCTCGTGGCACAAGATGTACGAGGCGGCCGCCGCTACCCCCACCACCCCGAATCAGCTGACCACCGGGCAGATGTTGGGGGCGCTGTTTCGGTGCCTGCTCAATGGGACGGTCGTGAGCGCGGTGCTGCTCGCGTTCGGTGGGCTGGAACTGGCCGCGGTGCCGGTGGTGATCGCGATCGGCCTGCTGGTGGCCGTCGGGTTCGGGAGCCCGGTGCTGGCGTGGGTCGCGTCGCTGGTGGACGGCGACAAGGGTCGGCTAGCGCTCTTCGGGCGGCTCGTGGTACTGCCTCTGACGCTGTTCTCCGGAACCTATTTCCCCCTCGACGTGCTGCCGGCCTGGCTGCGACCCATCGGCTGGGTCTCGCCGTTGTGGCACGGGGTGAACCTGGCGCGGATCGTTACCCTCGGACAGGGCGCGTCGTGGTGGTTGCCCGTGGTGCACGTCGCATATCTGACGGCGCTGGCCACCTGCGGGATGGTGATCGCGCGTCGCATCTACACCGCCAGGCTCCTCGGCGAGCTGGGGCCGAAGCGAAAAGACCGCCCTGCTAAAGAAGTCGCGACGGATCTGCCGGCGATAGCCGACTTGCCCGACGGTCAGGAGATGCTTCGCCGTGGCCGCACTGGCGGCAACTTCCTGACCGTCGCCGCGCGC
>CAMCJC010000292.1 GCA_945875065.1 uncultured Propionibacteriaceae bacterium
TCCGCGACCGCATCGCAGGCGGCTCCGGCATCCTTCGCGGACCAGCCGAGCCCCTGGAGGCCCTCAGAGACCTGCTCGCGCCACAACTCATCACGCGCAGGGGACACGTTCTCGGCCGCGACATCGTCGAGTGCCAGTAGGGCCGCCTTGTCCTTGAGGTCCAAGATGATCTTCTGAGCCATCTTCGGGCCGACGCCGGGCGCTTTGGAGATGGCTCGGGCGTCGTCGGCCAGGACCGCGCGCTTCAGCGCGGACGGGGCCAGGACCGAGCAGATCGCCAGCGCGACCTTCGGCCCCACACCGCTGGGAGCCTGCACGAGTTCGAAGGCGTCGCGTTCGGCGTCGCTGGCGAATCCGAAGATCGTCAGCGAGTCCTCCCGAACCACCAGCGACGTGTGCACGGTGGCGCGTTCGCCGATCCTGAGTGCGGCGGCGGTGGCGGGCGTGCAATGGCCGGTGAACCCGACGCCCTGCACATCGATGACGAAGCTGGTGGCGCTGGCTTTGACGATCACTCCGGTCAGTTGCGAAATCATGATCTTCCCTGGGCCGCGGCAACGGGTGCGGCGTAACGGTTGGTGTGGCCGCCACGCCACGCGTGGCAGACGGCGAGGGCGAGCGCGTCGGCGGCATCAGCGGGCCGGGGCGGCGCCGACAAACGCAGGATGGACGTGACCATGGTGGTCACCTGCTCCTTCCCGGCACGGCCCGACCCGGTGACGGCCGCCTTGACCTCGCTCGGCGTGTGAAACGCGACAGGGAGCCTTCGCCGGGCTGCAACGAGGGCCGCGACCCCCGCCGCCTGGGCGGTGTCGATTACGGACACCGTGTTGTGCTGCGCGAAGACCCGCTCGATGGCGACGTAGTCGGGCTGTTGCTCGTCGAACCACTGCTCCAGGCCCTCTTCTAGGCGCACCAGCCGCTCGGGCAGCGTGAGTTCGGAGTTGGTGCGCACGACTCCGACCGCGACGAACTTCGGCGGCCGCCCGACCGTGCCGTGGACGACGCCGATCCCGCAGCGGGTCAGCCCTGGGTCGATCCCCAGGATGCGTTTGCTCTCGAACATCAGTTCGATGTTAACGCATCAGTCCTCCGAGTCGAGAGCGGAGGCGACCTCGTCGGTCAGGTCCAGGTTGGTAAAGACGTTCTGCACGTCGTCGGAGTCCTCGAGCGCGTCGATGATCCTAAAGGCCTTCGTCGCAACGTCGATGCTGTCGACCTCCTGATCGAAGGAGGCGACGAACTGGACTTCGGCGGAATCGTATTCGAAACCGGCGGCCTCAATCGCCTTGCGGACTTCGACGGTGTCGCTCGGCTCACAAACGGCCTCCCAGTTCTCCCCCTCGTCGGTTACCTCCTCCAGGCCGGCTTCTAGCGCCGCCTCGAGAACGTCGTCCTCGGCGAGTTCACGGTCGCCCTGCTTCTTAGGCACCACTACGACGCCCTTGCGGGCGAACAGGCGCTGGACGGAGCCGACGTCTGCCATGGTCCCGCCGTTACGGGTCACCGCCACACGCACGTCGGAGGCCGAGCGGTTGCGGTTGTCCGTGAGGCATTCGATCAGGATCGCGATGCCGGACGGGCCATAGGCCTCGTACATGATCGTCTCGTAGTCCGCGCCGCCGGAGATGGCCCCCGACCCGCGTTTGACGGCACGGTCAATGTTGTCGTTCGGCACCGAAGACTTCTTGGCCTTCTGGATGGCGTCATATAGCGTGGGGTTTCCGGCGGGATCTCCTCCGCCGAGTCGCGCCGCGACCTCGACGTTCTTGATCAGCTTCGCGAAGAGCTTGCCGCGCTTAGCGTCGATCGCCGCCTTCTTGTGCTTGGTCGTCGCCCATTTGGAGTGGCCGCTCATCCGTCCCGCCCTTCTCGATGGTCATATTTGCATGGCGCAGCATATCTCAGGCCACGATTCGCTCCATCGTGACCACGCTGTCGGAGGCCTCGTATCCGAGCGCGCGTGTCAGCCACGCAGCGACTCTTCGTTCCTGAACGTCGACGCTGATGCCGCATGACGTGCAGCCGTCCGAGGTCATCGCCTTCATGGACCGCACCAGCATGGCCTCAGCGATGCCATGGCGTCTCTCCTCCGGCGCGACGCCTAGGCGATCGCACCATCCCTGGTCGGCGCCGGCATCCATCTCCGGCAGTACCCCGTTTAGGCAGTAACCGACGACGCGGTCATCGCGGAGCGCAACCACCGACCACTCGGGACGGAACTCATTGGCGTCCAAGGACTCGGCCCAGCGTTCCTCGGAGAACGGGGCCTCGAAGCAGACGCGGTGCAGCGCGAGGACCTCCTGGCCGCGCTCTGGCGTGTACTGCTCGAACGTGACGCCTTCCGGGTGGGGGGCGTGCGGTAGTGGCTCAAGGTCACGGACCATGTCCACCAGGTAGCGGGTCACGACGAACCCACGTTCGTGCAACAGGCTCTCCAAGCCAGGTTGCCCCTCCACCGTGCAGATCAGGCGCAGCTGCTGACCGGGTGCGTTAGCATCGCGCCACGCGATGGCGCGCGCGAGTTGCCAATCGAGCAGGCGCCCCCCAATCCCCTTGTAGCGGTGCGTAGGGTGGACGCCCCCCAAGATCTGGAACGTCGGCGGCTCCTGAGCCACCAGAGCGTTCCAGCCGTAGGCGAGCAAACTCCCGTAGTCATCCCAACCGCCGACCGCGACCCCGCGTGAGATCTGCGGGTCCCACGAGATGAGCAGGTCCTGGGCGAGGTTGCCGATTGGATCATCAAGAGTATCGAGCTGCGCTTGGAGTCTCGCGACCTCGGTCCAGTCGTCGCCGTGTACTTCCCGCCAGTTGAGAGGCGGTGCGATGAAGATCTCCATGGCGTTCAGGTCCTCGGCCAGATGCCCTCGCGTGCTGTTCGACGCGGCGTGGTCTGCTGCCACATGCGCCGCCAGCGAGGCATTTCCACCCCGTCGGTCTTGACGGGGCCGTGCTGCTGCAACGCCCACCACGACAGGTCGTCGTAGTCGCAGAGTGCGCTTACGGCCGCCTGTAGCTCGGTGGTTACCTGCTCCAAGGAACGACGCCGAACGTAGATCGGGGAGCCGAACCTCACCGATACCTTGGGCCGCCGCTTCAGCGCGAGCCGCAGACTCTCCTTAAGCCTCCACGTGCCGACGAGCGCGACGGGCACTATCGGGACGTTGTGGAGATTGGCTAGTTCAGCCGGCACCGTCGTGAACTCCCCGGCGCCGCCCGCTATCGAGGGCTCGGAGAACACGACGACGCTGCGGCCCCGCGCGAGCGACCGGTTCGGCCATCTGGTGGTGGTGCGCCACTGCGACGGCAGCGCCGCCTGCAACACGCGCCAGTCGAGGACCCCCTGCTCGTTGCTCGCTACGACGACGGGGCCAGTCAAGCCGGCGAGTGCGTCGATGCCGGCGACCTGATACTCCAGGCGCCAAGCCAGCGGATTCAGCATATTGGGGCTCTCACTAACGGCCGCACCTCGCAAGCGTGGCCTGCGGCGCTCGGTCGGCGGCGCCCCCTTCGGTCGGCGCGCCCATAGCCCGAAGCCCGTGCGTGCGAAACGCAGCATGTCGCGGTGCCAAGTGATCATCATGAGCCCGTCGTCCCAGGACCGCGCAGGTAGGTGATGTCTCCTCCGCCGCCCGTCAGTTCCAGCGCGTCGGCGAGCGTGGTAGCCGCTCGATGTCCTAGGCGCGCCGCGGACTCGCGGCTCGCCCCGACCCAAATCACCTCGGACAGCCGCTTGGCCGCACGGCTGATCGCGTACCAGGAATGGAACACCGCGAGCGGATGGTACGCGTTGTGTTCCCGGTAAAGCTTGAGATACCAGCCATCAGCCGCCGCCTTGGCCTCGAACTCAGAGCGGATCCGTTCCGGGTCGCGGGTCTGCG
>CAMCJC010000293.1 GCA_945875065.1 uncultured Propionibacteriaceae bacterium
CAGGGTTTGCTGCGAGGACGTCGGCCAAGCTCGACAGCCATTTCGGAGCCAGCAGGAACGAGCGGGGCACGCAGCCGGCCGTCACGGCCCGGTGGATGATCTTTTCACCCTCGGCGATGAAGATGCCCCGCTGCGTCTCTAGGCGCTTCCGAAGCTGCGAGTCCCGAAGGCGCACGTAGTCCGCGACGCGCGAGTCTTCGATGTCCGTAACGTCAATCCGCATGTCCAGAACCTATCGGTCCAAGCCACTACGCTGAGGAACCGTGTTCTCGAAGCTGAAGGACCCGTTCCTGCTGTTCATCATGATCTCCGCGGGGATCGGCTACCTGCTGCCCGTCTCGGGCGGTTCGGCCGAAGCCCTCGACTGGGTGACCAAGGCTGCGATCTTCCTCCTGTTCTTCGGGTACGGCGCGCGCCTAGCCGCGGCTGAGGCGTGGGCGGGCCTCAAGCACTGGCGGTTGCACCTGACGATCCTGGCGTGCACATTCGTCGTATTCCCGATCATCGGTCTCGGCCTGCTGTACCTGCCGTGGTATGGCAAGGGCCTGGCCCTCGGGCTCGCATTCCTGACGCTTGTGCCATCGACGGTGCAGTCGTCGATCACATTCACCTCCATCGCGGGCGGCAACATCGCCGGCGCGATCGTCTCCGCGACGACTTCCAATCTCCTCGGGGTGCTCCTCACTCCGCTGCTAGTGATGGCGATGCTGCCCGCCGCCGGGGCGGCCTCGATCGGCTGGGGTGCGTTCGGTGCGGTCATGTTGCAGCTGCTGCTGCCGTTCATCCTCGGCCAGCTATCGCGGCCCTGGACTGCCGAGTTCATGGCCCGCCACAAGACCCGGCTCAAGTGGCTCGACCAAGGCGTGATCTGCCTCGTCGTCTATGGTGCATTCTCCGACTTCCGGGTCACCGGCGTGACCGCTACCCTAACTGAGCTCGCCGTGATGGTGGCGTTGTGCCTGGCGCTCCTGGTGCTCATGCTGCTGCTGACCCGTCAACTCGCCCGCGGCCTGAAGTTCCCACGCGCCGATGAGATCGCGATCGTGTTCTGCGGCACCAAGAAGTCCCTGGCCACTGGCGTGCCAATGGCAACCGTCCTGTTCGCGGGTCAGCCCGTGGGCCTGATCGTGTTTCCGCTGATGATCTTCCACATGCTCCAACTGATGGCGTGCTCGGTGATCGCGCAGCGCTACGCCGCTCACGGCAAGGGCTGAGTCAGCGGGCGCGGGCGCTCCAACGGCCGTCGTCGGTGCACCGCACAAGCAGGTCCATTCCGAACGTGGCGCTGAGGTTCTGGTCAGTCAGCGTGGTTTCCAAGGGGCCAGCCGCCTGAATCCGCCCGTTGGCGAGCAACAGACAGTGTGTAGTGCCAGGCGGGATCTCCTCGACGTGGTGGGTCACGAGCATCGTCGCCGGCGAGCACGGGTCTTGGAAAAGCTCGGCGAGTGTGGCGACGAGGGTCTCGCGGCCCGCGAGATCCAGGCCGCCAGCTGGCTCGTCCAGGAGCAGCAACTCGGGATCGGTCATCAACGCCCGGGCGATCTGCACCCGTTTGCGTTCCCCCTCCGAGAGGGTGCCGAACGTGCGGCGCGCCAGGTGCCCGACCCGGAAGTCTTCGAGCAGTTGGAGAGCCCGGGCCTCGTCGTCGGGGTCGTACTGCTCACGCCACCGACCGATCACGGCCCACGCGGCAGAGACCACGACGTCGACGACCCGTTCCGTGGCGGGGATGCGTTCGCTTAGCGACGACGATGTCAGCCCGATGCGGGGCCGCAACTCGAACACGTCGACGGTGCCGAGGACCTCACCGAGAAGGCCCACGACACCGTCGCTGGGGTACAGGTTGCCGGCCAGGATCGATAGAAGGGTGGTCTTGCCGGCCCCGTTGGGCCCAAGAATCACCCAGCGGTCGGGTTCCTGGATACTCAGGTCGATGGCGTCTAACAGCACAGCCTGCCCGCGCTTGACGAGAACACCTGCTAGTTCCGCGACCGCTGCCATGCGGCCCACGTTACCCTGGCTCAGGCCCCCGTGGAGTGCAGCCCGCCGTCCACGTGAAGCATTTCTCCGGTGGTAGCCGGGAACCAGTCCGAAAGGAGGGCGACAACGGCCTTGGCGGTGGGCACGGCGTCAGTCGGATCCCAGCCGAGCGGAGCCCGCTCACCCCAGACGTCGTTGAACGCCTCGGCCCCTGGAATGGCCGTCTTCGCGATCGTGTCGATCGGTCCCGCGGCCACCAGGTTCGAGCGGATCCCCTCCGGCCCGAGGTACCGAGCCAGATAGCGGCTCGCAGACTCTAGTCCCGCCTTCGCGACCCCCATCCAGTCGTACTTCGGCCACGAGAACCGCGCATCGAACGTGAGGCCGACGATCGAGGCGCCCGGCTTCATCAACGGCTTGCACGCCATCGCCAGCGACACGTACGAGTAGGTGGAGGTGTGCAGCGAGATGCCGACATCCTCCCACTCGGTGTTCAGGAACGCGCCGCCAAGCGCCCGCTTGGGGTTCGCGAAGGCGATGGAGTGGACGGCGCCGTGCAGTTCGTCGAAGTGCTCGCCCAGCTGACCGGGGAGGGCGGCGAGGTGCTCAGGATCGGTGACGTCGAGTTCAATGACGGGCGGCACCGTCTCCATACGGCCGACAACGCGGCGAGTGAGTCCGACGGCCCGTCCGAGGTTGCTGACCACGACCTTCGCGCCCTCGCGCTGCGCGATCTCGGCGACGTGATAGGCGATGGATGTGTTCATGGTCACGCCGGTGACCAGGATGTTCTTGCCTTCGAGGAGGCCCATTGGTTTTCCTTTCAAGTCCGGTTGGTCAGTGGCCCATGCCGAGTCCGCCATCGACCGGCAGCACCGCGCCGGAGACGTACCCGGCTTCGGCCAGGAAGAGAGCGGCATGGGCGACATCGTCGGCGGCGCCGAGGCGGGCGGCGGGAATTCGGGCCTGGTAGCCCTTGACGATTTCCTCGTCAAGGCCGGCGGTCATGTCGGTCTCGATGAAACCGGGCGCTATGACGTTCGCAGTGATGCCGCGGCCGCCGAGTTCGCGAGTGAGGCTGCGGGCCATGCCGACGAGCGCCGACTTGGAGGCGGCGTAGTTGATCTGCCCCGGCGAACCGAGCAGACCTACGACCGAGGAGATGAGGATGATGCGGCCGAAACGGGCGCGGGTCATGGGACGGGCGGCACGACGAATGACCCGGAAAGTGCCGGTCAGGTTGGTGTCGATCACCTGATCCCAGTCGTCGTCCGACATGCGGGCCAGGAGAGTGTCCTTGGTGACACCGGCGTTCGCGATCAGCACCCCGACGGTACCGAGTTCGGCCTCAATGGCTGTAAACGCGGCGTCGACCTGCTCCTGCTCGGTGATGTCGCATTCGACGGGGAACACCCCCTCGGGAACCTGACCGCCGGCTCGACGGGTTCCGGCGACACGGTATCCGGCGCCGACGAACCGCTCGGCAGTGACACGGCCGATGCCTCGCGTGGCACCGGTGATGAGGACGACTGGTTTGTCTTTCACGCGACCAAACTACCGTCCGCGCCCTACTCTGGTGCGCTGTGACATCCTCCAAACTCTCCGGCCTGGCTTTGGTGGCGCCGCTGTTGGCGTGTCCAGTCTGCCGGGCAGAGGTCGAGCTGGCTGACCGTGCCCTCGGCTGTCCGGCGGGTCACCGCTTCGATGTCGCGCGGCAGGGACACGTGAACCTCGCGCTGCGGGCTGCCCCCGCGAACGCCGACACCAAAGACATGGTCGCGGCCCGACAGCGCTTCTTGGCCGCCGGCTGGTACCGGCCGCTGACCGAGGCGGTGGTAGCGGCATTGGACGGGGCCATGCGCGTCGTGGAGGTGGGGGCGGGCACCG